>JANJUT010000084.1 GCA_024710445.1 Thiobacillus sp. | reverse complement strand
TGCTGTCGCTGCTCATCATGGTGATGGCGCTGGGGGTGTTTACCGTGGTGGCCGTGGCCAAGGTGAACTACGCCTGGGCACTGGTGCAGACCCTGTTGGGGATGGCCGGCTTGCTGCTGGCGCTGTCCTGGCTGTGGAATCCACGTGCCGGATTTTCAGGATTGGGGCAGGTCACCTCGCGTTATCTGTTGTCGGTTGGCCTGCCGTTCGAAGGCTGGGCTCAGCGCCTGGCGACGCTGGCCGAGCGCGAGCGCGACCCCGAATCGTTCGTGCGCGATGCGCTTTCCGACTTGCATGAATTGACCTGGATTCGCGGTGGGCACTGGCAGGCAGCGCGTGGCGAAGGGCAGTTTGGCGAGCCAGCCGAGCATAGCGAAAGCCATGCCTTCCATGGCCTCAGCCTGACCTGGCAGTCCAGTCGTCCGCTTACCCCTGCGCTGGCGCTGCATGTGCGTCTGCTGTCGCAATTGCTGGGCTATTTTTATGCCGCCAAGGTACGCGAGCAAACCCTGCGTGAACAGGCCTACAGCCAGGCGATTCACGACACGGGTGCGCGATTGACGCATGACGTGAAAAACATCCTGCAGTCGATGAAAACCCTGCTGGCCGCTGCCGATACATCCACGCCCGAAGACAGCGACCGGTTGCTGGCATTGATGAAGCGCCAGTTGCCACAACTCGCGGCACGCCTGTCGCAGACGGTCGACAAGCTCAAGCAGCCGGCTGAAATGGATGTTGCGCAAATTGCGGCAAAAAAATGGTGGTCTGCTTTGCAGACGCGCTACGAACACGATGACGTGCAGTTTTTTTCTGACGCGATCGACGACACCCCATTGCCTCAGGACCTGTTCGACAGCGTGGTTGATAACCTGCTGACCAATGCACTGCGCAAGCGTCAGCACGAGCCGGGCGTGGCGATCGAGGTCCGTCTGGTGTTGAGTCCGCTGGTGAGCCTGAAGGTGACCGACAGTGGTTCAGCTGCACCGGAACATGTGGCGCGTAATCTGTTCATGAGCCCCGTGGCATCGGATTCCGGCCTGGGGGTGGGCTTGTACCAGGCTGCCCGGCAGGCTGCACGTTCGGGTTATCGGCTGGAATTGCCTGACAACCAGCCGGGACGTGTGACCTTCCGCTTGCAGGCTACGGAGAGCAGTCTGAGCCCGGAGGGCATACCTTCGCCTTGAGCAGGTCACCAGACATCCACAAGTTTAAATCGTCGAATTCGCCACTGGTCGCGTCGGGTTTGGTGGGAGAACGGCTGATATAGACCAGGTCTGCGTCCTTGTTCTCCAACTCGTCGGGACCGCTGGGTGCAGCCAGGCTGCTGCCGTTGACGTTGATTGCACCCCATCCATTGGGACCATGGGAAATCAGTACAAACACGATGTCCTGGGCGACATCCGGACTGGCGCAGGTGTGGGTACTGCAGATCTGTAGTGGGTTGACCAACGCAGTACTGGTTGAAAACCCGGTTGCCTTGTCGGCAAAGGGTGAAATAACCGCATACAGTAGGCGATTGCCCCACGCGTCCTGTGATGCTGTTCCCAAGGTGACCCAGGGCAGCCAGCCGTAGGCCTGGGTGCAGGCCTGAGTGGCCAGATTGCGATCTTCCTTTCCGTCGCCCGTGGTGTCAGGGCAGGGTAGATAGCGCTTGTCAGGGGTGTCGGCGAGATGGGTCATCGCATAGCCCAATATGGCCTCGCGGGCTTCCTGCAGAATTTGCCGGGTTTCCGCGATCCGCCGTGCCTGAATCTGCGCCGACAGCGGCATGGCCAGTCCGCCGATCAGGATGGTGACGATGACCAGCACGATGGCCATTTCGATCAGGGTGAAACCGCGCTGGATCGTCATGGTGTTGTTTCCTTTGTACCCGAACCCAATGAATCGGCAGGCGTGGGACGCAGTACCTGGTAAGGCTCATACACCTTGCCGTCGGCACGGAGCTGTCCTGGTTTGAGGCCCGATACGCTGGATGGCCCCACCTGCGCCTTGCCATCAACCCAGCGGGTCGTCTTGCCATCGGAGCGGGTCACTATTCCATCGAAACGCAATGGCGGGCTGTCCTCACCGGCGGTTTGCGCGTTGCGTGAACTGCCGGCGCGCAGGCCATGGGTACGTGCGGCTTCGAGTTGTGCCCGTTGAGCCGGGGTATAGAACAAGCGGCCCATTTCATCCGTGGCGGCCAGGCTTGAACTGCTGGCGCATGCAAGCAGGGCTGCAATCAATATGCCTTGTATGCAGGACTCGAATCGGGCAATCAGATTGATCATTTGCCGGCCTCCGTTTGATCGGAAACAGTAAACCACAGCAGTTCACATTCGGCTTGCAACTGAGGCGGGCTGGTGGCATTGAACGCTGCTTCGCCCAGACGCGACAGGCGGCAGCCCTGGACATGATAGACACCCGATGCCCGTGTTTTGAGCGCCGCCAGAAAATGCGGGAGATCGGTTTCCACCAGTAATGGCATCGTGAGCGTCATGGTCGTTTGTCCCAGCGGCAAGCCCTGGGCGAGCGCCGGGAGCGCCACAGATCGAGGCGCCAGATGATAGTTCAGACCATACAGTCCGGCATCGCGATTGGCATGCTGGGTTGCCTCGATCCAGGCCAGCCGGTCTTCGGCGCCAACAAAGCCGCGCGCTACCAGCGCCCGATAGGCAGGCAGATGCGTCGCGATGAGGTGCTGTTGCTGCCGACTGCGGTCCAGTTGCTGTTGTGCAGTATTGAGCGCGCTGTTTTGCTGTTGCAGGCGGGTTTCGGCATCGTGCGACAGACTGCGGCTCCATAGCGCGGCGCCGCTCGTCAGCAACACGGCCGCCAACACCAGGGAGAGCGACAGCTTCAGGGCGGCGAATGGGGGGCGGTTCATGAACGGACCTCCCGGTAGACCAGGCTGATGCCAAAGCGTGCAGCCGGCGCCTTGGCTGAGTCGGCATTGAAGGTTTTACCCGACAGGGTGCTGGCCGAGTCGGCGTTCACCGGGCTGCTGCTCAGGCTGACGTTGTGCAATGAGGGTGTAGCCTGCAAGTTGCGGATGAATGCTTCGATGTGCTGCATCGCGGCACGGTAGTTCCCGTCGAAGGGAACCAGCGCGGCATCGATTTGAATGCTGGCTTCACCCGCAGGGGCGAGTGGGTCGTTGGTCCAGTGCAGGTTTTCCAGCGTGATGTCCGGAGCCTGTTGCAAGGCGGGACTGATGGCGGCCAGCACACTGTGGCTGTCCAGTTGGCGGGCGTCCAGTTGCTGGGCCAGCATGACCGTCTGTGCCAATTGCTCAGGCGCTGCAGCCTCGGACGGGAAGGTGCGCGCGATGGCCTGGTAACGTGCATCCAGTTGCTGGCGTTGCTGGCTGAGCGTGTTGGCCTGGTTGTCCAGATCTTGCGCATGCAGCCAGTAGGCCGCGGTGACGATCAGCCCCAGCGTGGCGATCAGTCCGGCGGCTGCGTGCAGGCCGCGCTTCCAGCGAAACTCGGTGTGGTGCTGCAGCAGTTCGGGGGGCGCCAGGTTCAGGTGTATGGTTTCGCCGGCAATGGCCGCCAAAGGTGCGACTTCCGGTGTGGCAGCCAGAAAGTCGTCTGGAATGTGCAATGCACGGGCGAGACTGTCCATGTCGATCAGGCGTGTGCTGAATGCCGGGTCGGCATTCAGTTGGGCCTGTGCATTGTTGAGCTGGCCGCTGGGGTCAAGCAACAGGACATGCAGGCGGGCTTCGCGTGGCAGGATACGTTGGCCGGTAAGGTAGAGCTGGGTCTTGGCAATTTCGTCGGCAGCATTGCCTGGTATCTGGGTCGGGGTATCGCTGCCGATCAGGCGCGAAAAACGCAGCAGGCCATGATGGTAATAAGACAGCCGCAGGCTGTTGTTGAGCCGGCAGGCCAGCAGGGTGTGGGTTTCCTGGGCTTTTAGTTTGTTCAACAAATGTTGGCACGCGAGTGCCAGCGGGGTGATTCCGGACAGTGGCACGCGTGCGCGATGCAGTACGCTCAGCCAGGGCATCAGCCAGTCGGTATCGGTCAGGGCGGACAGCAGATAGCGATCATCGCGGCGACCGGTTGTTTCGCGTTCCTGTCGCCATGCACCGGTGAAGCGCGCATTGCGGAACACCTGCTTGATCTTGCGCGCCAGCAGTTCGTCGCGTGGGCGCCCCTTCACGTGCGGCATGACATCGATCCGGTAATCTTCATCCACCGTATCGACCACCAGCAGTACCGGCAAGTGTGCGTGCCTGAGCACGATTTTGCTGAAGGCTGCGAGTCCCTCGGTGCTGGCAGAAAATTCGCCCAGCCAGTGCATGTGGCCGGGGCGCCAGTTCAGCACGCCGATCTGGCGCGGGGTGGCAAGCAGGATGAGTTGATGATCAAGCATCACAGCGGCAGATTCCCGATCAGATCGTACACCGGGAGCAGCACCGATACCAGAATGCCGCCAAGCAGGATGCCGAGTATGGCGGTGAGCATGGGCTCCAGGATCTTGAGGCCGTTTTCAATCGAGTCGAGCACTTCGCGATTATAAAAAAACGTGACGTTATCCAGGGCCTCGTCGAGCGCGCCGGTGGTCTCGCCCACGCGCAACATGCGGATTACCAGCGGCGGAAACAGTGCCTGCGACTGAAAGCTTTCGGACAGTCCGCGGCCGTCCGCAATTTGCTGCGCAGCGCGGCGGATCCCGCCGGCAATGGTCCGGTTGCCGGCGATCATTTCGCCTGCGCGCAGCGCATCGAGCACCGTGACGCCTGAGCGGTACATCATCGCCAGCGTATTGGTGAAGCGCGACAGCACGATCTTTTGCAGAATCGGTCCGATGATGGGGAGCCGCAACTGGGTGCGGTCCCACCAGTTGCGTCCGGCCTCGCTTTGTTTCACCCACAGCGGCAGGCCGATCCCCAGTGCCAGCATCAGCAGCAGGCCGATCAGCCAGTAGGAGCGCATGGCTTCCGATACGGCCATCAGGATCAGTGTCGGCAGCGGCAGGGCCACGCCCATCGTTTGCACCAGCGAGAGCACCTGCGGGACCAGATACACCATCAAAAACAGAATTGCCGCCCCCACCACCGACAGCACCATGGCCGGATAAATCATCAGCCGCTTGGCCTTGGATGCAATTTCTTCCTGCCATTTCAGGGATTCGGCCAGCCGATCAAACACGGTATCCAGCAGGCCGGTTTGCTCGCCCGCCTTGACGCTGTGGACGAACACCGCGCCAAATACCGCCGGGTGTGCCGCCAGCGCCTGGGACAGTACCTTGCCACCCTCCAGGTCTTCCAGCAGCGCCGTCAGCACATCGCGAAAACCGCGCTTGTCCATGGTGTCGCGCAGGTCACGCAGGCCTTCCAGCAGCGGGATTCCGGCGCGGGTGATGTAGCGCATGTGGATGCAGAACGTCACCAGATCACGCCGGGTGACGCGCTCACGGCCGCTGGGCGCGTATTGGCGTGATAGTTCGGCCAGCGTGATGAGATCGAGCCCCATGCGCTTGAGGCGCAGTTCGAGATCGACGTCGTTGACGGCGGAGAGGGTGCCTTTGACGGAGCGGCCGGTTTGGTCGATGGCGCGGTAGTCGAAGAAGGGCATGGGCTAGCTTTTCTTCGTTATGTTTTGTGCGTTTGTCTGTGCATGTGCGGAGGATTCGCATTTCGCCTTATGGCGAGTTACTTTCTTTTTAGTGGCCAAAATAAAGTACACAAAGAAAAGTCCCCACATGTTGGGTCATAACACAGC
>JANJUT010000078.1 GCA_024710445.1 Thiobacillus sp. | reverse complement strand
TTCCTCCGAGTCGGTCGGTGAAGGTCACCCCGACAAAGTCGCTGACCTCATCTCGGACAGCGTGCTCGATGCTTGCTTGAAGATCGACCACACCGCGCGCGTGGCGTGCGAGACCTTCGTGAAGTCCAACATCGTCGTCGTTGGCGGCGAGATCACGATCCCGAAGCTGCAGGATGCCAAGAAGGGCACCACCAAGCCGCTCGAGGAGGCGATCAATCTCGGCAAAGTCATCCGCGATGCGATCCGCGAGATCGGCTACGTGAACGACGACGACGTGTTCCACGCCGACAAGGTTTTCATCAACAACTACCTCACCGCGCAGTCGCCCGACATCGCGCAGGGAGTCGACGCCAAGAAGGCGGAGGGCAAGAAGACCGCCGAGCAGGGCGCCGGCGACCAGGGCATCATGTTTGGCTACGCCTGCAATGAGACCGCCGAGCTCATGCCGACGCCGATCATGTTCGCACACCGCCTCGGCCGTGAGCTGACCAAGGTTCGCAAGTCCGGCGCCGTGAACTGGCTCCGCCCCGACGCCAAGACGCAGGTCTCCGTTCGCTACCAGAACGACAAGCCCGTCGAGGTCGTGAACGTCGTCATCTCCACGCAGCACACCGCGGAGGTGAAGCACGCGACGATCGAAAAGTATCTCATCGAGAACGTCGTCAAGAAGGTCATCGACCCGAAGCTACTGACGAAGAACACCGAGTATCTCATCAACCCCACCGGCCGCTTCGTCGTCGGCGGGCCGCAGGGCGACTCCGGCCTCACCGGCCGCAAGATCATCGTCGACACCTACGGCGGCGCTGCGCCGCACGGCGGTGGCGCGTTCTCCGGCAAGGATCCGTCCAAGGTCGACCGCTCGGCTGCCTACGCCGGCCGCTACGTGGCCAAGAACATCGTCGCCGCGGGTCTGGCCGACAAGTGCATGGTGCAGGTCAGCTACGCCATCGGCGTGGCCAAGCCCACCTCGCTGATGGTCGATACCTTCGGCACCGGCAAGATTCCTGAAGAGAAGATTGTCGAGCTGATCCTGGCGCACTTCGACCTGCGTCCCAAAGGCATTGTTGCCATGCTCGACCTGTTGCGCCCGATCTACACCCGCACGGCGAGCTATGGTCACTTCGGTCGCGACGAACCGGATTTCACCTGGGAAGTCACGGACAAGGCGGCTGAACTGAAGGCGGCTGCGGGCCTGTAGTCAAACATGGCATAATCACAGGTTGTGAATTATGGGCGAGCCTCTCGCCCCCTCGTGCTGAGGAGCGCTGCGACTGTTGTCGGGCTTAAGCCGACAACAGCCAGGCTCAGCGCGAGCGAAGTTTCAACTGCGCTCGTTGACTTGCAGCGGTTTTGCGGGCGAACGAGCTTCTACCCGGCCGCTGCCATTCAAGGAGTTTTACCATGAAGGCAGTCACCACACTCTCAAGTTTTAACGATTACATCATTGCCGACCTGTCGCTTGCCGACTGGGGCCGCAAAGAAATCAAAATTGCCGAAACCGAAATGCCGGGCCTGATGGCGATCCGCGAGGAATTCGCCGCAGCCCAGCCGCTGAAGGGCGCGCGCATCACCGGTTCGCTGCACATGACCATCCAGACCGCGGTGCTGATGGAAACGCTGGTTGCGCTGGGTGCTGAGCTGCGCTGGGCGTCGTGCAATATTTATTCCACGCAGGACCACGCTGCTGCTGCCATGGCGGCCGAATGCATTCCGGTGTTTGCGGTCAAGGGCGAGTCGCTGGCCGATTACTGGGATTACACCCACCGCATCTTCGAGTGGGCGGATGGTGGCTACTCCAACATGATTCTCGACGATGGCGGCGATGCCACGCTGCTGCTGCATCTGGGTGCGCGCGCCGAGAAGGATATCGGCGTGGTGGCCAACCCGACCAGCGAAGAAGAGCGCGTGCTTTACGCTGCAATCAAGGCGAAGGTGGCCGTTGATCCAACCTGGTATTCGGTGCGCCTTGCCGCCGTCAAGGGCGTGACCGAGGAAACCACCACCGGCGTGCATCGCCTGTACCAGATGCACGCCAAGGGCGAACTCAAGTTCCCGGCAATCAATGTCAACGATTCGGTGACCAAGTCCAAGTTCGACAACCTGTACGGTTGCCGCGAATCGCTGGTCGACGGCATCAAGCGCGCCACCGACGTGATGATCGCTGGCAAAGTCGCGCTGATCGCCGGTTATGGCGATGTGGGCAAGGGCTCGGCCCAGGCCATGCGCGCGCTGTCGGCGCAGGTGTGGGTGACCGAAGTCGACCCCATTTGCGCGCTGCAGGCGGCGATGGAAGGCTACCGCGTGGTGACCATGGAATATGCGGCCGACAAGGCCGATATCTTCGTAACCTGCACCGGCAATTACCATGTCATTACCCATGACCACATGGCCGCGATGAAGGATCAGGCCATCGTCTGCAACATCGGCCATTTCGATAACGAAATCGATGTCGCAAGCATCGAAAAATACGAGTGGGAAGAAATCAAGCCGCAGGTCGATCACGTGATCTTCCCCGACGGCAAGCGCATCATCCTGCTGGCGCAAGGCCGTCTGGTGAACCTCGGCTGCGGCACCGGCCATCCGTCGTATGTGATGTCGTCGTCGTTCGCCAACCAGACCATTGCCCAGATGGAACTATGGCAGGAGCGCGATTCTGGAAAATACCCGGTCGACGTCTACACGTTGCCCAAGCATCTGGACGAGAAGGTTGCGCGCCTGCAGCTGAAAAAGCTCAATGCGCAGTTGTCCGAGTTGACCGAAGAGCAGGCAGCTTACATCGGCGTGGACAAGCAGGGACCCTACAAGGCCGAGCATTACCGCTACTGATCCGCTGCCTCTGAAGGAGGGTGCCATGCGTTTACTGTTGTTGTGGGGGCTGAATGCACTGGCCTTGCTGGCAGTGACCTATCTGCTGCCCTCCATCCGGATATCGGGTTTCGGGGCGGCGCTGCTTGCCGCTCTGGGCCTGGGTTTTCTCAATATGCTGGTGCGGCCGGTTCTGGTGCTCCTCACGCTGCCGATCACGGTGCTCACGCTGGGGATTTTCTATCTGGTGCTGAACGGCCTGCTGTTCTGGCTTGCCAGCGCCTTGCTCCCCGGATTTTACGTACAGGGTTTTGGCGCTGCGTTTGCCGGCGCGATTCTGTATGGCGTGATTGCCTGGGCACTGTCCGCGCTCGTTCTCAACAATAAAGGTTGAAGCATGACTGAACGTACATTCAGCTTTGAATTTTTTCCTCCCAAAACGGTGGAGGGTATGGACAAGCTGCGCGCCACGCGCGAACAGCTTGCGCAGCTTCACCCCAAATTTTTTTCCGTCACTTTTGGTGCCGGTGGTTCCACCCGCGACCGTACGCTCGAAACCGTGCGTGATATCCAGGCGTCCGGCTCCGATGCGGCGCCGCACCTGTCGTGTATTGGTTCGACGGAGGAGAGCATCCGCGAAATTCTGGCCGAATACAAAAGCCAGGGCATCCGTCATCTGGTCGCGCTGCGCGGCGATCTGCCGTCGGGCAGCATGGATGCGGGTGAATTCAACTACGCCAACGAACTGGTAGCGTTCATCCGCAAGGAAACCGGCGACTGGTTCGAGATCGAAGTGGCGGCCTATCCAGAAGTCCATCCGCAGGCGCGTTCCTACACCGTGGACCTCGCCAATTTCAAGCGCAAGGTCGATGCTGGTGCGGATTCGGCAATCACCCAGTATTTCTTCAATGCCGATGCGTATTTTGAAATATGCCAACGGTATGAACGGCAGCACATTGTAGGCT
>JANJUT010000047.1 GCA_024710445.1 Thiobacillus sp. | reverse complement strand
GAAGTGCTCGCGTACAAATTCCGGGGGCTTGTGACTGATGTCGAGATAGACGCAGTCGATACCGCGTTTTTTCATTTCAAAGTCGATCGCACGGGCCACCACATCGCGTGGCGCGAGTTCGGCACGTTCGTCGTGATATTGCATGAAGCGGCTGCCATCAGGCAGCAGGAGCAGGCCACCTTCGCCACGCACCGCCTCGGAAATGAGAAAAGACTTGGCGTGCGGGTGGAACAGGCAGGTGGGGTGGAACTGCACGAATTCCAGGTTGGCCACCCGGCATCCCGCACGCCACGCCATGGCGATGCCATCGCCGGTCGCCGTGTCGGGATTGGTGGTGTAAAGGTAAACCTTGCCGGCCCCACCGGTAGCCAGCACGGTGTGGCCGGCGGCGAAGGTTTCGACTTCGCCCGTGCCTTTGTTGAGGGCATAGGCGCCGTGAATTTGCTGCTCCTGTCCGCCTGCCCGCTTGCCGGTAATGAGGTCGATGGCAACGTGTTGTTCGTAGGTGTCGATATTGGGGTGGGCGCGGACGCGGTCGAGCAGGCTGGCCTGGACGGCATGACCGGTGGCATCGGCTGCGTGAACGACCCGGCGCCGGGAGTGCCCGCCTTCACGTGCCAGATGCAGGCCACCGGGCGCCTGTGGGTCGGGCGTGAAGGCCACGCCGTTTTGCGTCAGCCAGGCGATCATTTCGCTCGCCTGGCGGGCCACCATCTGGGTGACCGCAACGTCGCACAATCCTCCACCTGCCACCATGGTGTCGTGGACATGGGCCTCGATCGAGTCGCCGCTATCCAGGGCTGCGGCAATGCCGCCTTGTGCCCAGTCGCTTGCGCCATCGGTCATCTGGCGCTTGGTGACAATGGCAATACGTCGCTGGTCAGCCAGTTTGAGTGCGGTAGTCAGCGCGGCGAGGCCGCTGCCAATGATCAGGACGTCGTATTGGTGCATGGTGTCGCAGGATGATAGCAGGCTTGGGCAGTGCCGGAATAACCTTGTACGCAGTGAACTTTATTATTCACGGGCGCTCACACTCGTCAGAAGTTGCGGTCACGTATACTTTAAACACAAACAAAAAAGCAGCAGGGAGATATGTCGGACCGCGAACTGGATCAGGTATTGGTCGAACGCGCCCAGCAGGGCGACAAACGCGCTTTCGAGTTGCTGGTGATCAAGTATCACCGCAAACTCGGGCGGTTGTTGTCGCGCATGGTGCGTGATGCGGCGGAGGTGGAAGATATTACCCAGGAGGCTTTTATCAAGGCCTACCGTGCGCTGCCTGGGTTTCGCGGCGAAAGCGCGTTCTATACCTGGCTGTATCGCATTGCCGTGAATACCGCGAAAAATTACCTGGTGGCACGCAAGCGCCAGCCGGTATCGAGCGATGTGTTGGCGGATGATGCGGAAAATTACGACGATGGCGATTTGTTGCGCGATATTGCAACGCCGGATGCGGAACTCCAGACCAAACAGATCGCCCAAGCGGTAAATCAGGCAGTGGATGCGCTGCCGGAGGAATTGAGGACGGCCATTACGCTGCGCGAAATCGAAGGCATGAGTTACGAGGATATCGCGCAGATGATGGAATGCCCGATCGGGACGGTGCGCTCCCGAATCTTTCGCGCACGTGAAGCCATTGCGGAAAAAATACGCCCGATGCTGGGCACGAGTCAGGATAAAAGGTGGTAACCATGTCAGCACTTCTCAAATCAGACACCCTTTCCCCAGCCGAACAAGCCGACGACAGCTACCTGATGTTGTCGGCAGCCCTGGACGGTGAAACGTCTCGCGCCGAAACCGAAGCCTGCATAACAGCCATGAAACACAACGACAACCTGCGACAAGCCTGGTCTGAAAGCCACCTCATCGGTGACCTGATGCGGGGCGTGATACCGGCGTCGGATGACTATATGTCGCGGTTTTCCGCGCAACTGGCCGCCGAGCCTACCGTGCTGGCTCCGCGCCGAAGTGCATGGCCACAGCGGGTCGCTGTGGCGTCCTTTGCCTCGCTTGCGGTATGGGGGGTGATCGCGATAACCGGCTCGGTGTCGGAATCGCAGCTTGCGACACCAATGGCTGCGGCGCCGGATTTTCAGCGTGTGGCAACCGAATCCGAACCGGATGTGTCTGATTCCCGTCTTGCCCCGTATTTTGTGGCCCATCAGGAGTTCGCGCCCATGGCGATGGCTTCTCCCTATCTGCGCACGGTGGCGGTAGCGGAGGAGCCCCGTTAATGCAGGCGGGCGTGTTTTGGCAGCGCGCCTGGCTGGCTGTTGGGCTGGCTGGGTTGTTGGCAGTTTCAACAGGCGCATATGCCGATGCGGCACTCGACTGGCTTAACCGGGCCACTGCCGCGACCAGGCAGCTGAATTACAGCGGCATCTATGTGTATCACCAGGGCGAACACGTCGAGGTTCAGCGTGTACTCCATCGCGTGGATGCGAGCGGCGAGCAGGAAAAAATCGAAGTCATGGACGGCACGCCGCGTCAGTTCCTGCGGATCAACAACGATGTGTATTGCCACCTGCCGGATGGCAAGCATGTGCGGCTGGAACGCAATACATTGCGCCGTTTCTTCCCGGCCTTGTTGCCTGCCCAACCGGCGGGCCTGCTTGAATATTACGAAGCGAAACTCGGCGGCATCGAGCGGGTGGCAGGCCGGGTTTGCCAGGTAGTGTCCCTGGAGCCGCGCGATGGCTATCGATATGCCTATCACCTGTGGCTGGACAAGCAAACCGGGTTGCCGCTCAAGTCACGCATGATCAATGGCAACGGCGGCGTGGTGTCGATGTTTGTATTCTCGGAAGTTCAGATAGGGAAAGCCCCTGCCCCCCAGATTTTTGCCAACGATTTGACAGGCAAGATCGTGCAGAAAGCCGCTTTTGACAAGCCGGCCGAGGTGGCCTGGAACGTGGCGCCGCCGCCGGGTTTTGTCCGGGTACAGGAGGCCGTGCGGGTGTTCCCGGGCAAAAAGTCACCCGTGACCCATCTGGTGTTTTCGGATGGACTGAGTGTGCTGTCTATGTTTGTGGAGCCGATCACCCCCCAGGCGCAACGTTTGCAGGGTTTGTCGGCAGAAGGCGTGATCGGCGTGTATGCGCGCGAAGTCGATGGCTACACGGTGACGACCCTGGGCGAAGTGCCGAACATGGCGCTGATCGAAACGGGTAACTCGGTCGAGAAAAGGTAAGCACAGCCATGCTGGAACAAACAGCCGAGGTGATGAGAACGGCATCGGATGGCGTATGGGTGCAGGCTGTCGAGCCCTCAGGATGTGGTACGTGCGGTGGCCACGGCTGTTCGTCAAGGCGCATTACCGAACTTTTTCAGAGAAAACCCCGTCATTTTCTGGTTGATTGCGATTTGTCGCTTTCACCGGGTGATCGCGTGGTGGTCGGGATCGCAGAGGGCAGTGTGCTCAGGAGCGCGCTGCGGGCATACGGCCTGCCGCTGGGACTGATGCTCACGGGCGCGTTGCTGGCGCAGGCCGTGCAGCCAGGAGACGGTGCGGCCCTGTCGGGTATGCTGCTGGGCGGCCTGGCGGGCTGGCTGGTCGCGCGTGGTGGCCGGACGGCACGCCCCATGGTGCTCAGGCGCGAGGCGGTCAAGCGTGAGGAAATCAAGCGTGTGTGTCTGAAGAAAGGAAAATCATGATGAAAGCGGTTCTGGCAACGGCAGCGCTGGTCTTGACCCTGTCCATGCCCACGTTCGCCAAAGATATAGTGGATGTGGCGGATCTGGTTGAAAAACAGGGCCCGGCGGTGGTCAATATCAGCACGACCAAAATGGTGAAGCGCAATCCCGGTGGCTTGCCGTTCGTGATTCCAGATGATGCGGATCTGCAGGAGTTTTTCCGCCGCTTTTTCCCCGGCGGGCCGGGCGGACAGGGCGGGCCGATGCAGGATATCCCGGCCCACGGCGAAGGCTCGGGCTTCATTGTCAGCGGTGATGGCTACATCCTGACCAATGCGCATGTGGTCAAGGATGCCGATGAGGTCGTGGTCAAGCTGATCGACAAGCGCAAGTTCACGGCCAAGGTGGTGGGGACGGATCCGCGCACCGATGTGGCGGTCATCAAGATCACGGCAGCAGGCCTGCCGGCCGTCAAATTGGGCGACCCGACCAAACTGCGCGTCGGCGAGGCGGTGGCGGCAATCGGCTCGCCATTCGGCTTCGAGAATTCGGTCACGGCAGGCATCGTGTCGGCCAAGGGGCGCTCGCTGCCATCCGAGAATTATGTGCCCTACATCCAGACCGATGTGGCGATCAACCCCGGCAATTCGGGTGGCCCCCTGTTCAATATGAAGGGCGAGGTGGTGGGGATCAACTCGCAGATATACAGCCGCAGCGGCGGCTATCAGGGCGTGTCGTTCGCGATCCCGATCGATGTGGCGATGGAAGTGGTGGACCAGTTGAAAACTGGCGGCAAGGTATCGCGTGGCTGGCTGGGCGTGGTGATTCAGGAAGTGAGTGCGGACCTGGCTGAATCGTTTGGTCTGGACCGGCCGCGTGGCGCACTGGTGTCGCAGGTGCAGGAGGGCAGCCCGGCGAGCAAGGCGGGCTTGCAGGCATCCGATGTGATCCTGGCGTTCAATGGCAAGGCCGTGGAGAACTCGGGCGATTTGCCGCGCATGGTGGGAATGGCCAAGCCGGGCACCAGGATCCAGATGGATATCTGGCGCAAGGGCAAAACCCAGCAGTTGAGCGTGGTGCTGGGTGAACTGCCGGTCGAGGCCCGGGCGGGCAGCAAGGACAGCAAGTCCCCGTCGCGCGGCGGGCTGGTTTTATCGGAACTGAGCGCGGAACAGCGTCGCGCACTCGATATCGAGCAGGGCGTGCTGGTTGAAGATGCCACGGGCGATGCAGCCCGTTCGGGTATCCTTACGGGGGATGTCATCCTGGCAGTGAACAACATCAAGATCGCTTCGGTGGCGGGCTTCCGCAAGGCCGTTGCTGCGGTGCCGGTCGGCAAGAGTGTGGCCATTCTGATCCGGCGCGGCGAAGGCTCGTTATATATTCCGCTGAAAATCACCGGTGAGTAAAACGCTCACGCTCTACACGCGGGCAGGCTGCCCGCTGTGTGCGGAGATGGAATCGCATGTTATTGAATTGATGGGGGAAAGCGGGCATATCCTGAACCCTGTCGATGTCGATGCGGATCCTGTGCTCAAGGCCCGCTACGGCTGGGATGTGCCCTTGCTGTTCGATGGGGACTGTGAGCTTTGCCGTCACCAGCTTAATCTGCCTGCGTTTCAGGAATGGCTGCGCGCCAACGCCTGAAATCCGTTAAAATTCTGCTAGTTATCTCATCCCTAGTCGGGCACGGAAACGTGCCCGATTTGCTGTGTCGCAGAATCTGACCCGTAATTTCTCCATCATCGCCCACATCGATCACGGCAAGTCCACGCTGGCTGATCGCCTGATCCAGCACTGCGGCGGCCTTTCCGAGCGTGAAATGGAAGCGCAAGTGCTTGATTCCATGGACCTGGAAAAGGAGCGTGGCATCACCATCAAGGCGCAGACCGCCGCGCTGACCTACAAGGCGCAGGATGGCCAGGTTTATCGCCTGAACCTGATCGATACCCCGGGGCACGTCGACTTTTCCTACGAGGTGTCGCGCTCGCTGTCAGCCTGCGAAGGCGCATTGCTGGTGGTCGATGCCTCGCAGGGAGTGGAAGCGCAGACGGTGGCCAACTGCTACACCGCGATCGATCTCGGGGTCGAAGTTATCCCGGTGCTGAACAAGATCGACCTGCCGGCGGCCGATCCGGATCGGGTGGCCGCGGAGATCGAGGATATCGTGGGCCTGGATGCCTCCGAAGCCGTGCGTGCCTCGGCCAAGAGCGGGATTGGCATTCCCGAGATTCTCGAAGTGGTGGTGAAGCAGGTGCCGCCGCCGCGTGGCGACGAATCCGCGCCACTCAAGGCGCTGATCATCGATTCCTGGTTCGATAACTACGTCGGCGTGGTGATGCTGGTGCGGGTGGTCGATGGTGTGTTGAAGCCCAAGGACAAGATCCGTTTCATGGCCAGCGGCGCGCAACATCTGACCGAGCACGTCGGCGTGTTCACCCCCAAGTCGGTCGACCGGCCGCAGCTTGCGGCAGGCGACGTCGGCTTTGTGATTGCCGGCATCAAGGAACTCAAGGCGGCCCAGGTGGGCGACACCATTACCCTGCTCGACCGGCCTGCAAGCGAGCCCCTGCCTGGCTTCAAGAAAGTCCAGTCGCAGGTGTTTGCCGGCCTGTATCCGGTTGAGTCGCACGATTTCGAGGCGTTGCGCGACGCGCTGACCAAGCTGCAACTGAATGATGCGGCGTTGCAGTTCGAGCCCGAAGTCTCACAGGCATTGGGATTCGGTTTCCGCTGCGGTTTCCTCGGCCTGCTGCACATGGACATCGTGCAGGAGCGGCTGGAACGCGAATACAACATGGACCTCATCACCACTGCCCCCACGGTGGTGTACGAAGTGTTGATGAAGGACGGCTCGATGGTCAATGTCGAAAATCCGTTCAAGCTGCCCGAGCTGTCGAAAATCGAGGAAATCCGCGAGCCGATCATCACCGCGACGATTTTCGTTCCCGAGGAATACGTCGGCAACGTGATCACCCTGTGCAACCAGAAGCGCGGCATGCAGGTGAACATGCAGTATCACGGCAGGCAGGTCATGCTGGTCTACGACCTGCCGATGAACGAAGTGGTGATGGATTTCTTCGACAAGCTGAAATCAACCAGCCGCGGCTATGCTTCGCTTGATTACGAATTCAAGGAATACCGCGCGGGCGATCTGGTCAAGCTCGACATCCTGGTCAACAACGAGAAAGTCGATGCGTTGTCGCTGATCGTGCACCGTGCCACCAGCGTCTATCGCGGACGCGAACTGGCGTCGAAAATGCGTGAACTGATCCCGCGCCAGATGTTCGACGTGGCCGTGCAGGCGGCCATTGGCGCCAACATCATCGCGCGTGAGAACGTCAAGGCATTGCGCAAGAACGTGCTGGCCAAATGCTACGGCGGCGACATCACGCGCAAGAAAAAGCTGCTGGAAAAGCAGAAGGCCGGCAAACGCCGCATGAAGCAGGTCGGCAACGTCGAAATCCCGCAGGAAGCCTTTCTTGCGATTCTCCAGGTCTCGGATAAATAACACGCGGATAAACCTACATGAACTTCGCCCTGATTCTTTTTGTTGCGCTTGCCATCACCGGCGGCATCTGGCTGCTCGATGCCCTGGTGCTCAAGCGTGGTCGTGACAAGGACGCCAGCGAGCCGCTGCTGGTCGAATATGCCAAGAGCTTTTTCCCGGTCATTCTGGTGGTGTTCGGCTTGCGTTCGTTTCTGGTCGAGCCATTCAAGATTCCGTCCGGTTCGATGATGCCGACGCTGCTGATCGGCGACTTCATCCTGGTCAACAAATATACCTATGGCATCCGTCTGCCGGTCATCAACAAGAAAGTGGTCGAGATGAACAATCCCGAGCGGGGCGATGTCATGGTGTTCCGCTATCCGAATGATCCCGGCCTCGATTACATCAAGCGCGTCATTGGCGTGCCGGGCGACGTGGTCGAGTATCGCGACAAGCAGCTCAGCATCAACGGCAAACCTGTGCCCAGTGCCAATACCGGCACCTACAGTTATGTCGGCAATGGACTGAACTACATTACCGCCATGGTGTACGACGAGCATCTGAACGGTACCGGCCACACCATGATGACCGAACCGGGCAAGCCTCCGGTTTTTCCGCCGCAGGTGATGGACTTCCCCTACCGTGAAAACTGCTCATACAATGCCGATGGCGAAGGTTTTGTCTGCAAGGTGCCGGCGGGTCAGTATTTCATGATGGGCGATAACCGCGACGCCAGCAATGACAGTCGTTACTGGGGCTTTGTGCCGGACAGGAACATCGTCGGCAAGGCATTTTTCATCTGGATGAACTTTGACGAGTTTGGCCGCATTGGCACCACCATTCGATAGGGAGACACCATGCACCATTTACGTTCCATGAAATCGCAACAACGTGGCTTGACCATGTTTGGCTTCCTGTTTGTCGCCGTCATGCTGATATTCGTGGCCATGCTGGCGATGAAACTGGTGCCGGCCTACATCGAGTTTTTCTCGGTCAAGAAGATACTGAACACGATGGGGCAGGAGTCCGGACTCAAGTCCAGGAGCAATGCGGAGATTCGCAACGACTTCATGAAACGGGCGGGCGTCAGCTACGTCACGGTAGTCAAGCCGGAAGACCTCACCATCGACCGGCGCAATGGTGGCCTGGTCGTTTCCGCTGACTATGTGTTCCGCTCCAAGCTCGTCGGCAATGTCAGTATCGTGGTGGACTTCAGCGCCAGTTCCGACCCTAACGCCACATCCGCCCAGATTGAATAATCCCCTGTTGAACCAGCGCCTGCAGCAGGCGCTGGGTTATACCTTCATCCGTTCCGATCTGCTGGAACAGGCGCTGACGCACCGCAGCTACAGTTCGCTTAACAATGAACGTCTCGAGTTTCTGGGCGATTCGGTGTTGAACTGCTCGGTTGCGCGGGCGCTCTTCGACGCCTTTCCTGACTTGCCCGAGGGCAGCCTGTCGCGTTTGCGCGCTAACCTGGTACGCCAGGAAACGCTGGCTGACATCGCCGTCATGCTGAAGCTGGGCGAGGTCCTGCGTCTGGGGGAAGGCGAACTCAAGAGCGGTGGCTTTCGCCGTCCCTCCATCCTGGCTGATGCACTCGAATCCCTGTTCGGGGCGATTTTTCTGGATGCCGGATTCAATGAGGCACAGCGCGTGGTACGCGGTCTGTTCGATCCGCTGGTGGCCAGGATCGACCCCAAGGCTTCGGGCAAGGACGCCAAGACGCAGTTGCAGGAACTGTTGCAGTCGCGCCGCCTGCCCTTGCCCGAGTACCGTTTGATCGACACCCAGGGTGAAGCGCACGATCAGAGTTTTATTGTCGAATGCGTATTGACCCGACCGTCGCTCAGCACGCGTGGTGAAGGCAAGAGCCGCCGCGCGGCGGAACAGGAAGCTGCCCGCCAGGCGTGTGGCGAATTACAAAAGTGAACAGGCTGCAAACATGAGTGAATATAAATGCGGCCTTGTCGCGATTGTCGGACGGCCGAACGTCGGCAAGTCCACCTTGCTGAACCGCATCGTCGGGCAAAAAATCAGCATCACCTCACGCAAGGCGCAAACCACGCGTCACCGTGTGATGGGGGTGCATACCACCGATGAAGCGCAGTTTGTCTTTGTTGACACGCCGGGTTTTCAGACCCGTCACACCAACACGATGAACCGCACCATGAACAAGCGCGTGCGTGAAACCTTGTCGGACACCGACGTGGTGATGATGCTGGTGGAAGCGGGGCGGCTGACGAACGAAGATCGCCAGGTGATGGAATTGCTGCCCAAGGATCGCCCGCTGATTCTGGTGGTGAACAAGATCGATTTCATCAAGGACCGCGGTGCGCTGATGGCGTATCTGCAGGAGGCATCCGCAGCGCATGCCTTCACTGAGATTGTTCCGGTGTCGGCCAAGCAAAGCAACAACCTCGACGAGTTGCTGAAAGTGCTGCAGGCCCACCTGCCGGAAAATGCGCCCTTGTTTGGCGAGGACGATGTCACAGACCAGACCGAACGCCAGTTGGCGGCCGAACTCATACGCGAAAAAGTGTTTCGCCTGAGTGGCGAGGAGATCCCCTACGGGGTGGCGGTCCAGATCGACAAGTTCGAGGAAGTGGGCAATCTGCGGCGTATTTTTGCCACCATCCTGGTCGACCGCGAAGGGCATAAAGCCATCCTTATCGGCAAAGGCGGCGAAAAGCTCAAGACCATCTCTACCCAGGCGCGGCTCGACATGGAGCATGCGTTCGACAGCAAGGTGTATCTGGAAGTCTGGGTCAAGGTCAAGGGCGGCTGGGCAGACGACGTGCGCATGCTGAAGTCGCTGGGTCTGGATTGAAAATCTTCATCCGCGAAGGACGCGAAGGGGCGCGAAGAAAATCCGAACCACAAAGATAAAGGCTTTGCACATGGAGCGCCCCTGCATTTCCAATGATTTTATCTTCGCGTCCCTTCGCGTTCTTCGCGGATAACAGCTTTTATGTCCACTGACGCCCGTATCAACAACGAGCCCGGCTTCATTCTCCACACCTATCCGTTCAAGGAAACCAGCGTGGTGGCGGAGGTCTTCACCCGCAGCCACGGCCGGGTGGCCCTGATCGCACGCGGTGCGCGCCGCCCCACCTCGGCGCTGCGCGGGCTGATGCAGCCGTTTACCCCGCTGCTGCTGTCCTGGTTCGGCAAATCCGAACTGAAAACCCTGCATGCAGCCGAATGGCAGGGCGGCTTGATGGCGCCGCAGGGGCGTGCGCTGATGTGCGGGTTTTATCTCAACGAACTCATGCTGCGACTTCTTGCACGCGGCGATGCGCACGAGGTGTTGTACGACTGTTTCATTGCCACGCTGGAGCAATTGGCAGGCGAGGCCTGCAATACCGATTACGAGCGCATCCTGCGACGCTTCGAGAAAAATCTGCTCTCCGAAATTGGCTATGGCGCCACTTTTGATGTCGATGCCGATAACGGCACACCGATCGAATCACATGGGCGCTATGTGTTTCAGCCTGAACGGGGGGCGTTGCGTGCATCCGGCCAGCCGGGTTGTCCGGTATCGGGTCAGACGCTGATCGATCTGGCGGCCGATCAATTCGAGCGTCAGGCCACGCTGACCGAGGCCAAGGCGCTGATGCGCACCCTGATCAACCACACGCTGGGCGGCAAGCCGCTTTATACTCGCCAGCTATTGCGCGACCTTACCGAACTAAACCTATGAGCATTTTTCTCGGCGTCAATATCGACCACATTGCCACCCTGCGCCAGGCGCGCAAAACCCGCTATCCCAGCCCGGTCGAGGCCGCGCTGATGGCGGAAACCGCCGGCGCCGATTCGATTACCCTGCATCTGCGCGAAGACCGCCGCCACATCCAGGATGCCGATGTCGCCATCCTGCGCCAGGCACTCAAGACCAGGATGAACCTGGAAATGGCCGTCACCGACGAGATGCTGGCTATTGCCTGCACTACGCAGCCGCAGGATGTGTGTCTGGTCCCCGAAAAGCGCGAAGAACTTACCACCGAGGGCGGTCTCGACGTGGCCGGCCAGCAAGCCCGAATTCAATCGGCGTGTGCGCGGCTGGCAGATGCCGGTATCCGGGTGTCGCTGTTCATCGATGCCGACCCGGTGCAGCTTGATGCTGCGCGCGCAGTTGGCGCGCCCGTGGTCGAGATTCATACCGGTGCGTACGCCGATGCGGTCAGCGATGCTGCGCGCGTGGTGGAGTTCGAGCGCATCCGCAAGGCCGTGGCCTATGGCCGCAGCATCGGCCTCACCGTGAATGCCGGACATGGTCTGACCTATCACAATGTGCAGCCCATCGCAGCGCTACCGGGCATTCATGAACTCAACATTGGCCATGCGATTGTTGCGCAGGCCCTGTTCGTGGGCTGGAAAGATGCCGTGGCGGAGATGAAGCGGCTGATGGTGGAGGCGGCAGTCTGATTGGGTCCGGACGAGTGGGCCATAGGGGATCAGTAAAACAGGAGGGAGCTGGCATCCCTATGCTTATCCATTAAAGACGTGTGCCCGCGATGCCAGCATGCGCAATTGCGCGTGTGGATAATGAACGTTAAGAAGGCTGGAGGAATTGTTTTTTACCGATGGACGATCTGGAACAACGTATCAGCATAAGTCAGCTTAGAGTGGGTCTGTATATCCGGTTGGATTCCTGGATGGACCACCCTTTCCTGTTTGGCAGCTTTAAAATTCGCAACGAGAAGCAGCTGCAGGTACTGCGTTCCCTGGGGCTTTCGCATGTGCTCTATGTAAAGAGCAAGAGCGACTTGCCACCCTTGCCTCCGCCGAGTTCGAACCCGCCCCCTCCCCCCCCCCCCCCACCCGCCCCCTAGATCGCGGCCATGTGGGCAGAGAATAACGCGCGGCGCGAAAAGCTTTCGCCCCAACGCCAGTCGCTGGGACGTTGTGAAC
>JANJUT010000045.1 GCA_024710445.1 Thiobacillus sp. | reverse complement strand
GTCAAGGAACGGTTTCCCTGTTGCGCGCATGATCTATATCAAGTGGAGCGGCGAGCAATGGTCTCGCCCAGTGCTCGCCCCAATCCCAGCATGATGCCGCCGATCACCCCTACCCGGGTGTAAGGCAGTACGATATTACGCATCACTTCCCAGGTAGTGCATCCGACGCCGTATGCGGATTCCTTGAGCACATGCGGCACTGTTTCAAATACATCGCGCATGACCGAAGCGATGAACGGAATCACCATCATGGCCAGTACGATGCTGGCCGTCAGAATGCCTACGCCGATGGGGGGACCGGAGAACCAGCCGCCTATCACCGGCACATCACCGAGTAACGACTGAAGCGGCGGCTGCACATACTCGGCAAACAGCGGCGCAAACACAAACAAGCCCCAGATGCCGTAGACGATGGACGGAATGCCCGCCAGCAGTTCGATTGCAGTACCCAGCGGGCGTCGCAGCCATGTCGGACAGGTTTCGGTCAGGAACAGCGCAATCCCGAAGCTGATCGGCACCGCAAGCAGCAATGCCAGCACGGAGGTCACTACCGTGCCATAAATGGCAGCCAGCGCGCCATATTCGTCGTCTGGCACGCTCCAGATATTGGTCCACAAAAATGACGGCCCAAATCCCTTCAGGCTGGGCCACGCCTCAATCGTGAGCGACACGAGAATACCCAGCAGCGCTGCCAGAACGACAACCGCAAAAAGCTGGGTGGAATGATGGAAAAGCTTGTCCTGTAACCGGAATTTACGGACCTGCCTAGCATGCTCGTCTATTCCGGTAGATGCACTGGTCTCGCTCACGTTTGGGTGCCTATCGGTTCGTTGTTATCTACCCAAGCAGCCGTCGCAAGACAGCTGCTTGGGTAGAGCGCCAGGAGCAGCAGGCTGTCCTGGCAAATATCAAGTCAGATCAAGGGATACCTTACTTGATGTTCTTCATTTCGGCTTCAACCATTTTCACGACGTTAGCGGGCAATGCAACAAAACCCAGGTCTTCAGCCATTTTCTGACCATTGTTCAACGACCACGTAAAGAAATCCACCACGCCTTTTTGTTTGGCGGCATCAGTGCCCTTCTCGTATGCCAGCATGTATGTTGCCGAAGTGATGGGCCAGGCATTTTTATGCGCCTGATCCAGCAGGTCGGGCGCCATGCCACGCACCTTGAAGTTGGCACCAGACGCCGCATCTGCCACGGCATCCTGATTCGGGACGATGTAGTTGCCTGCACGGTTCTTGAGGGCAACAAATTTCATCTGGTTTTTCATCGCGTCAGCGATGTCCACATAACCAATCGCGCCTTTGATCTTCTGCACGTTGGCTGCCACGCCCGGATTCCCCTTGCCGCCAACCGAGTTGCTCGGCCAGTTTACAGTTTTACCCGCGCCCACTTCACGCATGAAGGCCATCGACTGCTTGGCCAGATAGCTGGTGAAAACGTGGGTGGTGCCGGAACCGTCCGAACGATTCGCCACAGTAACCGCCAGGTTTGGCAACGAAACCCCCGGGTTCAGCCTGGCGATGGCCGGGTCGTTCCACTTGGTGATCGCGCCACGGAACAAGCCGGCGGCGGTCGGGCCGTCCAGTTTCAGCTTTCCTGATTCAATGCCAGGGACGTTGATCACGATGGTAACGCCGCCCATCACGGTCGGAACCTGTACCAGTTTCGCAGCATCCAGTTCTGCTTCGTCGAGCGGAGCATCGGTGCCGCCAAAATCGACTGTTTTGGCTTTGATCTGCTTGATGCCGCCTGAAGAACCAATGCCCTGGTAATTGACCTTGTTACCCGTGGCCGTCTGATAGGACTCAGCCCACTTGGTGTAAACGGCGTAGGGGAAGGTTGCGCCCGCGCCCGTAATGTCAGCGGCCAGCGCGCTGACCGAAAAAACCAACCCCATGGCCGTAGCCAGAGTCCCTTGAGCCAATGTATTGAAAATACGCATGTAATATCTCCGGTAGTAATAGACGTTGCCGCATGGGCGACGTCGCCATACTAACGGGCGAATATTACAGTGATATTTCAGGTCGGGAAATCACCCGCCCGCAGCGGCTGTTCTCACGGTAGCCGCGATTGTTTCAGCCGTATGTCTGACCAGATCGGCATCGCGTCCTTCTACCATCACGCGAATCAACGGCTCGGTACCAGACGCACGCAGAACAATCCGGCCACTGCCATTCAATGCTGTCTCGGCCTTTCCGACGGAATCGTCCACTGCAGCCGAGGCCTCCAGTTTGAAACCTTTCGCCACCGGCACATTGATCATGACCTGCGGGTAGGTCTCCAGGTCGGTTGTAAAGCTGTCCAGTGTTTCGCCGGATTCACGCAGGGCGCGCAGCACCTGCAACGCCGAGACAATGCCGTCCCCGGTAGTGTGCTTGTCCAGGCAGAGGATATGGCCCGACGTTTCTCCGCCCAATGTCCAGCCGTTGGCATGCAGGCGTTCCAGCACATAGCGGTCGCCGACCTTGGCGCGTTCGAACGGAATTTGAATACGACCCAGTGCATGCTCGGTACCCAGGTTGGTCATCAGCGTACCGACCACCCCTCCCCTCATGTAGCCGGTCTGGATGCGGTGACGCGCAATCACGTAGACCAGCTGGTCACCGTCATAAATCCGTCCCATGGCATCGGCCATCATCAGACGGTCACCATCACCATCCAGCGCAATCCCTACATCCGCACGATGCTCGCGCACCGCATCGGAAAGCGTCTTGGTATAGGTGGCACCGCACTGGTCGTTGATATTGAAGCCATCGGGCTCGTTGCCGATGGCGATAACCTCGGCGCCCAGTTCATGCAGCACATGCGGGGCGATGTGATAGGTTGCGCCATGGGCGCAGTCCACCACGATACGCATCCCACGCAGATCGAGGTGATTGGGAAAGGTGCTTTTACAAAATTCGATATAGCGTGCGGCGGCATCCTCGATCCGCCGGGCACGCCCCAATTGGCGCGCTTCAACCGTCACAATCGGGGAATCCATCTGTGCTTCGATGGCTTCTTCCACGCTGTCGGGCAATTTCTCGCCGCTGGCCGAGAAAAACTTGATGCCATTATCCTCAAACGGGTTATGCGAGGCCGAGATCACCACGCCCGCCTGCAGTCGCAGGGCGCGCGTCAGATAGGCTACGGCCGGGGTCGGCATCGGACCGGTCATCAGCACATTCACGCCAGCAGCGGTAAAGCCCGCCTCCAGTGCGGCTTCCAGCATATAGCCCGAAATACGGGTGTCCTTGCCTATCAGTACCGTAGGGTGCTGGTTCGGCGGCAGGCTGCCGCGGTCTGCCACCAGCACCTGGCCGGCCGCGTAACCCAGATGCATCACGAATTCGGGCGTAATGGGCGAATCGCCCACTTTGCCCCGCACGCCATCGGTACCAAAATACTTACGTCCCATCCCGCGATTCCTCCACTGCATTCCAGATCGCCAGCGCATCGCGCATGGCGGTTACGTTATGAACCCGAAGCAGCTTTGCACCATGTGCCACGGCACACAGATGTGCCGCCACGCCGGCAAATTCCCTTGCCTCGACGCTCCGTCCGGTCAAGGTGCCCAGCATGGACTTGCGCGACAACCCGACCAATACCGGTATCTCCAGGTCTGCCAGGCGATGCAGCTGTTTCAGCAAGGCCAGATTGTGCGCCAGCGTTTTGCCGAAACCGAAACCGGGATCGATCACCAGCCGTTCACGCGCAATCCCGGCCGCCTCACACGCCTGCACCCTGCCATGTAAAAACTGCTTCACTTCATCGACCACATCAGCGTAGTGAGGGGCCAACTGCATGGACTGTGGCTCGCCCTGCATATGCATCAGGCATACCGCAACATCGGACGCCACAATCGCTTCCAGCGCGCCAGGCGTACGCAG
Source organism: Thiobacillus sp. (assembly GCA_024710445.1). Classification (GTDB taxonomy): domain Bacteria; phylum Pseudomonadota; class Gammaproteobacteria; order Burkholderiales; family Thiobacillaceae; genus Thiobacillus. The sequence goes on along the minus strand of JANJUT010000045.1, from coordinate 1,078 downwards.
AGCCATGACATCGTTCACCATGGCTGCACCTGCGTCCAGCGCAGCCCGCATGACCTCCGGCTTCCTGGTATCGATGGACACCACACAACCACGATCGACTAGCGCCCCGATCACGGGCAGCACCCGCCGGATTTCCTCGTCGGCCGGCACCGTCGCCGCACCGGGACGGGTGGACTCCCCTCCTACGTCAAGGATATCGGCACCTGCTTCCTGAAGCTGAAGCGCGTGCCGAATGGCCGCCGCCGCATCATGCCAACGCCCGCCATCCGAGAACGAGTCCGGTGTGGTATTGACGATGCCGATGATGAGCGGCCGGGCCAGAGAGAGACGGTACGAGCCTGCGTGGAGAACGGACATAAAAATGGAGGGGCCAGAGCTCCTCCATTGTAGTGGCGATAGGCGATTGCGTCAGGTTTCCTGCGCAGGATGTGCCGTGGGCGCGGGCGCGCTGGGCTTGTCCCCACCGCTCGACGGCGGCGGTGTCACCGCCACCGGCTTGGGCGGATGAGGGGGACGCCCCGCCATGATGTCGGCGATCTGTTCGGCGTCGATGGTTTCCCATTCAAGCAAAGCGGCTGTCATCGCCTCGACCACATCGCGTTTCTCGGTGAGAATTTTCTTGGCCAGGGCGTATTGCTCATCCTGGATGCGGCGAATCTCGGCATCGACCTTCTGCATGGTGGTTTCGCTCATGTTCTTGTGCGTCGTCACCGAACGCCCCAGGAACACTTCGCCCTCATTTTCACCGTAGACCATTGGACCCAGTGCATCCGACATGCCGTAGCGCGTCACCATATCCCGGGCAATGCTGGTGGCACGCTCGAAGTCATTGGATGCCCCCGTCGAAATGCTGCCGACAAAGATTTCCTCTGCGACACGCCCGCCGAACAGCATGCTGATCTGATCCAGCATCTGATCCTTGTACAGGCTGAAGCGATCGATCTCCGGCAACGACATCGTCACACCCAGTGCGCGACCGCGTGGAATCACGGTCACCTTGTGTACCGGGTCGCAGCCCTTCAGCGACATGCCGATCACGGCATGGCCAGATTCGTGATACGCGGTTTTTTTCTTGTCC
>JANJUT010000019.1 GCA_024710445.1 Thiobacillus sp. | reverse complement strand
CGGCAGCCAGAAATGGAACGGGAACTGCGCCGACTTGGTGAATATGCCAAGCAGGATCAGCAGCAGCGTCGGTACGTAAAGCGGATGTGCGCGGATATGGTCGCCCGAGGCGAGCACATCGGACAGTTCGTAGCTGCCGACTATGTGGCCGAGCAGCAAAAATCCGCCCAGCATCGCAAATCCGCCCAAGCCGGTCACCGCCAGCGCCATGCGCGCACCTTGCCGCGCCTCCTCGCGGTGCTGCCAGTAGCTGATCAGCAGAAAGGATGACAGGCTGGTCAGTTCCCAGAAGATCAGCAACTGGATCAGGTTTTCCGACAGCACGATGCCGAGCATCGAACCCATGAACAGCATCAGGTAGCTGTAGAAACGCCCCATGCTGTCGCGCTCCGACAGGTAGTAGCGCGCGTACAAGATGATCAGCAGGCCGATGCCGAGAATCAGCCCGGCAAACAGCATGGCGAGGCCATCGAGGCGGAAGGCAAGGTTGAGCCACAGCGCAGGCATCCAGTCGTGCTGCTGGATCAGGGTTTCACCGGAAAATGGCAGAGAGAACAGCGGGACCAGAAATGCCAGCGAGGCCAGCGTGACCGCACCCGCCGCCCAGGCGGAATGTGAACGTCCGAGGCGGGACGCCAGCGCAACCAGGGCCGCGCCCACAAACGGGGTCAGGACAGCGAAGAAAAGCGTCATTAACTGGATTCAGGATACGAGTCGACCACAGGGTCGGGGAACGTGGCCATTCTAACGTGAATGGCGCAGTGCGGTCGCGGTGGTGGGGTGTGCGAAAATGCACAGTTCCTGCACTTTCGTCAGCCGGATATTTGCGCTGCTGACCTGCCTGCTTTTGTGATCGCCTTGTCCCATTGCGCCCTCGCAGGTGAAGGGCGGGGCGACGTATTGTTATTCAAAGTGATACCGATGAACTTCCCTGCTTGTCCCAATTATTCCCTGACGCGCGTGAAATTGTGCGTGCTCAGCGGCCTCACCGTCGCGCTGGCACTGGTGCCCGAAGCAATTGCCTTTGCCTTTGTCGCGCAGGTGCATCCATTGGTTGGGCTGTATGCCGCTTTCATCATGGGTCTGATCACCGCAGCCTTTGGTGGCCGCCCCGGCATGATCTCGGGCGCCACCGGTGCATTGGCAGTGGTGATGGTGGCGCTGGTTGTCACCCACGGCGTCGAATATCTGTTTGCCACCGTGGTGTTGATGGGCGTGCTGCAGATCAGCTTTGGCTTGCTGAAGCTGGGCAAATTCATTCGCATGGTGCCGTTCCCGGTGATGATCGGCTTCGTCAACGGCCTGGCCATCGTGATCTTTCTGGCGCAGATGGGCCACTTCAAGCTGCCGGATGCCGCCGGCAACCCCACATGGATGACGGGCATGCCGCTGGTCACGATGCTGGGGCTGATCGCGCTGACGATGGCGATCATTTATCTGCTGCCACGGCTGACCAGGGCGATCCCGTCGGCGCTGGGGGGCATTGTCATGGTGTCGGCGCTGGTGATTTTTTCCGGCATCGATACCAAGACCGTGGGCGACATGGCGTCCATCGAAGGTGGCCTGCCGCAGTTCCACCTGCCGCTGGTGCCGTTCACCTGGGAGACGCTGCAGATCATTTTCCCCTACAGCCTGATTCTGGCGGCAATCGGCCTGATCGAATCACTGCTGACGCTGAACCTGATCGACGAAATGACCGATACCCGCGGCCAGCCCAACCGCGAGTGCGTGGCACAGGGATCGGCCAACGTGGTCACCGGTTTCTTCGGCGGCATGGGCGGCTGCGCGATGATCGGGCAGAGCATGATCAACGTGAACAACGGTGCGACGCAGCGTCTGTCCGGTATTGCGGCGGCGCTGTTCCTGCTGTCGTTCATCCTGTTTCTGTCGAGCTGGATCGAGCTGATCCCGATTGCCGCGCTGGTCGGCCTGATGTTCGTGGTGTCGCAAAAAACCTTTGCCTGGGGCAGCATCAACGCCCTGCGCCGGGTGCCGAAGAGCGATGCGCTGGTGGTGGTGGCGGTGACCGTGATCACGGTGTTCACCGATCTGGCCATTGCGGTCATCACCGGGGTGATCATCTCGGCGCTGGTGTTTGCCTGGCAACATGCCAGGCACATTCAGATCCGTATCGGCGTCGAGAGCCACGGCTGGAAAGTGTACGAACTCGAGGGCACGCTGTTTTTTGCCTCCGCCGCAGACTTTCTGTCCCATTTCACGCCTGCAGAAGACAGCGACGAAGTGGTGATCGATTTTGCACGCGCCAAGGTGATGGACCATTCTGCCGTGGAAGCGATCGACAGCCTGGCCGAGCGTTACCGGAAAGCGGGGAAACGCCTGCATCTGCGCCATCTGGCGCCCGATTGCCTGGAGTTGCTGACCAAGGCCAAGGAGATGGTGGAAATTGACGTGCGCAATGACCCGCACTATCACATCGCCGACAACAAGCTGGGCTGACCTGGACCTGTGTGGCGGGAGCGCGTGCAGGGCATGCCGCGACGAGCTATGCCCATGATTTTAATATGGGTATCAAGTTTTTTCGGTGGCTGCCGATAACCTTCTAATTGCCTGAAAACTAGAATAATCAGAGCGCTGTGCAACTACCCTTTTCTTCACTGTCGTCCCTGCTTCCCCGCTGGCTGATTGCCGGCTTCGGTTTTCTGTTCCTGCTCGTCGTTCTGGTGGTGGGGTCCAGTATTTATTATCTGGACAGCCTGAGAAACGAACTGGGGAGTGTGGTCAATATCCAGATGCAGCGCATCAGTCAGGCGCACGAACTGCGCATGGCAATCCGTGAGCGGATGCTGAGCCTGGACCGGATTTTTCTCGAACACGACCCCTTTGTGCAGGACGAGTTGTACCAGCAGTTCCAGAATCTGGGTGGGCGCGTGATATCGCTGCGTCGCGAACTGGAGCCAAAGGCTGAAGACCCGGCTGAACAGCACATTTTGTCGGCATTCAGGAGCGAAGTTCTTGAGACTGCGGACAAAACCGATGCCGTTGTGGCACTTTATCTGGATGGGCGGATGGAAGAGGGACGCAGTTTGCTGCTGCGCGAGGCCATGCCGTCGCAGGCCAAGGTAACCGACGCCAGCGATAGCTTGCAGGCGTTTTATCGCGACCAGGGACAGAAGACCGTCGCGCATGCGCGCCAGGTTTATGAATCAGCATTCAAGATCGTGATTGGCCTGGGGATTGGTGCGATTGTGCTGACCTTGCTGACCGCCATGCTGGTGATTCGTCGTATTTTGAAGGACCGACAGTCGCTGCTTGCCGAAATTGATGTTCGTCGTGAGGCAGAAGCGGAATTGCTTTTGCTCAGCGGTGATCTGGAGGAGCTTGTGGCAACGCGGACAGCGTGCCTGCAGGAGACCGCCGATTTGCTCAAGGAGGCGCAGCGCATCGGCCAGATGGGTCACTGGGAGTGGGATGTCCTGGATGACAGCATCAAATGGTCGGATGAGGTCTATCGCCTGTTTGGGCTGAACCAGAAAGCCTCAGTCACGACCTACGATGACTTCCTGCAGACGGTTCATCCGGATGACCGCGACAAGGTGGTCACGGCCATGGAAAAAGCCCTGATCCAGGGGTTCTACCGGACCAGTCACCGCATTCTCTGGGCAGACGGCAACATTCGTTACATCGAGGGGATGGGCCGCGTGAGCTATGGCGAGGGCGACAGGCCCCTGCGCATGGTCGGCACCTTGCAGGACATCACCGAAGAACAGCGTCTGCAGCAGCAGCTATGGGATCTGGCCCATCACGACAGCCTGACGGGTCTGCCCAATCGCGGCCTGCTGATCGATCGCCTGCAACAGTCGATTGCCAATGCCAAACGCCAGGGTGACACCCTGGCGGTGGCGTTATTCGATCTGGACCGCTTCAAATTGGCGAATGACAGTCTGGGGCACGCAGCCGGGGATCGTCTGCTGGTGGAGGTGGCCAATCGTTTGCGCGGCGCCGTCCGGCAAAGCGATATCGTGGCACGCTTCGCCGGTGATGAGTTTGTCGCGGTGTTTCCAACAGTGGGATCGCCCGAGGAAGCTGCCACGCTACTGGATAAGATCCTCGCCAGTTTTGATGCGCCTTGCCAGTTGCATGGCGCCGAATGGCTGATATCAGCGAGTATCGGCGTGGCGTTTTATCCGCGCGATGCGCAGGATGCCCAGGGTCTTCTGCAAGCAGCCGACGAGGCGATGTATGCAGTCAAACAGGCGGGCCGCAACGGTTACCGCACCTATCAGGCGAGTCTCACGCTGCAGTAAATCGAAAGAGATTTTCTTTCTGCATTGACTCTCGGTGATCTGGTTCAGATAGCGTTGGTTTTTCTCTTCCGTCAGTCAGATGGGTTTGCTCTGGAGTGGATGGCGTGCGAAGGCGCTCAGTTGGCGTGGCCGGCAATAAGCACATCGCTGCTGGAATACGCCAGCACATGTTTGGTGATGCTGCCAAGCAGCAGTTCTTCCAGTGCGGACTGACCATGCTTGCCCATGGCAATGAGGTCGACATCGAGCGATTGCTCGTGTTCAAGGATTTGCAGGGTCGGCGCACCGTGCACCACGTGGCGCGTCAGTTGTCCCGCCGGAATCGACAACTGGTCGACGAACTGCGCCATCGCATCGAGTGCTTCCTCGCGGGCGCGGGCGCGGTATGCATGGATCTTTTCCTCGGCGATGCTGGCGAAGCGCAGGGTGCTTTCGATGTCGACCTCGAACGCATGCAGCAGGACGATGTCGGCGTCGGGCAGCCAGCGGTGCGCGGTCTGCGCGGCCGCCGCGGCATGGACCGAGAAGTCGACTGGCACCAGCACGCGCCGGTAGGCGCCTTGCGGACGCTGCTTGACCGCGAGCACCGGGCGGCGGGTTCTGCGCAGCACGCGTTCGGTGGTCGAACCAAGCAGGAACTCGCGCACGAAATGCGCGCCGCGCGCGCCCATCACCAGCAGGTTGGCCTGCAACTCGTTGGCGAGATCGTTGATGGCATCCAGCGCCGACCCCTGGGCGAGCCGGGTGTTGATCGGACAGGCATGCTGCGCGCTCAGATGGGTGGCCAGTTCCGTCAGGGCCTGCGCCGCCTCTTCGGCCACACGCGCTTCCATCGCGGGCGCCTCGTCGCGCATCAGCCGGCGCAGCCGCGCCAGCATCGAGGCGCTGATCACGTGGGCCAGCGTGAGTTGCGCCCCAGGATGGGCGGCGGCGAGTTGCGCCGCGCGTTCCAGCGCATGCCTTGCCGGGGCGGAAAAATCGGTGGCGGCGAGCAGGGATGAGGTCATGACGTCTCCTTGTCTGTGTTCAATTCGGATGCGGCAATGCGCGCCGCAAGGTCGAGCGCGGCAAAATCGGCCGCCTGGTTGAACGGCAGGATGATTTCGACCCGGCCGAGGCTGTGCAGACTTGCGGCATCGGCATCGGCCTCGTCGCGTGCCACGATGGCAATCTGCCCGCTGTAGTGGTGTTCCGCCAGCGCATTGAGCAGGGCGTGGTTGGAGGCCCGGTCGGGCAGGGTGCTGACCACCCAGGGCACCCCCGCCAGCGGCAGCGTTTCGATGTAATCCGGCGCCTCGCCGTCGCCGAAGCGGGCATCCAGCCCGAGGTGCTGCTGCGCCCGCACCACTTCCGGATCGAAGTCCACGCCCAGCACATGAATGCCTTGTTGCCGCAGGGAATGCGCCAGGCGGCTGCCGTAGCGACCGAGACCGAAAATGGCAACGTCGGGACGCACGCCGTCGCGGTGCGTGTGCTCGACCGCCAGCTCGCGGAAAGGATGTCGCCGCTCGAACAGGCCTAGCCAGGGCGCCAGCCAGGCATACAGGTAGTGCGAGTAGAGGATCATGTAGGACGACAGCGCGATGGTGATGAGGCCGACCAGGGTGGTCAGCCCCAGCGTGCTGGGCCCGACGTGGCCGAGGCTGATGCCCATGGCGACGAAGATGATGGAGAACTCGGAGATCTGCGCCACCGTCAGCCCGGCGAGAAAGCCGGTGCGCTTGCGATAACCCATGTAGCCCATGATCGCCATCACGATCAGCGGGTTGCCGATCAGCACGAACAGCGACAGCACGATGGAGGAACTGATCTCGTCGCCGAGGGTGGAAAAATCGAGCTTGGCGCCGAGGTCGATGAAGAAGAACAGCAGCAGGAAATCGCGGATGCTGGTGAGCCGCGCGCTGATCGCTTCGCGGTACGCGGTGGAGGCGAGCGAGAAGCCGGCGATGAAGGCGCCGGCCTCCTTGCTGAAGCCGGCGAATTCGCCCGCCGCCGCCAGCGCGGTGCCCCAGGCGATGGCGAAGATCATCAGCAGCTCCTGCGAGCGCGCCAGGGTGTCGACGATGCGTGGCAGCACATAACGCATCAGGATGAACAGCAGCAGCGCGGCGCCGCCCAGGCGCGCCAGCAGACTCAGCGCCAGGGTCATGCCGCTGACGCCTTCCTCGCCCATGCCGCCGAGCCCGCTCATCACCATCATCGCGATCACCACGGCGAGGTCCTGCACGATGAGGAAACCGACTGCGATGCGGCCATGCAGCGAGTCGAGTTCGCGCTTGTCGGACAGCAGTTTGACGATGATGATGGTGCTGGAGAAGGTCAGCGCCACCGCCACGTACAGCGCCTCCAGCCAGCCCTTGCCGAGTGCGAGGACGATGAAGAAGCCGAACACGATGGTGAAGCTGAGCTGCCCCAGCCCGGTGGCGAGCGCGACCGGGCCGATATGGCGGATGTGCCGCAGGTCGAGCTTCAGTCCCACCACGAACAGCAGCACGGTGATGCCGATCTGCGCCAGGAGGTCGATCTGGTCGTGTGCCGAAACCAGGGAGAAGCCCGCTGGCCCGAGCAATATGCCCACCGCGATGTAGGCGATCAGAATCGGCTGGCGCAGCCGCACCGCGATCGCCCCCAGCACGGTGGTGATGATCAGGAGCAGGGCGAATTCGTCAAAAGGCTGCGTCATCGTTGTGTGCGTGATTCTTTGTTTCAGTTGTCATGGCGGGCGGGCCGGAACCATGATGGCCGGCTTTACGGCCCCGGACAAGGCCGCGCGTGTTCGACATCAGGGCGCATCCACCAGATGGGTCGGGATTCTAAGGCCCACCTGCCTGATGCGGCCATCGACGATCGCGCGCACCACGAAGTCCAGTTTGCCGAGGCGGACGCGGTCGCCGACCACGGGCACGCCGGGCAGCTTTCGGGTGATGAACGCCTCCAGGGTTATGTCTTCCATTTCATTCGGCAAGGGCAGGCCGTACTGCGCCGCGACACTCCCCATGCCTGAGTCGCCGTTCAGCACGAAATCGCCGTAGAACTGACGCTTCTCAAGATAAGTGGGCGCGCGGGGTGCGGCGAGCAGGTCGCCTAGGGCAGCGTTGTCTGCCTCATTTGCCAGGACGTAGAGTGTATCCCCGGCGGCCAGTTCGCCGGCCGCTTCCGGCATCAGTGCCAGGCCATCGCGCAATACGGTCAGCAGGCGTGCCTCACCGGGCAGGCGCAGCGCGCTTGCGGGGCGGCCGATGAACTGGCCGTCCGCTTTCAGCCGGTAGCCAAAAAAGGCATGGCCGCCGGCGGGTGCCGACGCCAGATCGAAGCGTTCGGTCGGCGTCGGCGCGGGCGGGACTTGCAGTCTCAGGCGACGGGCCAGGGTGGGGATGGTCCAGCCCTGCAGGGTCAGCGAGATCAGCACCACGAAGAACGCGACATCGAGAATCAGTGCAGCCTCGGGGATGCCTGCCAGCAGCGGGAACAAGGCAAGGATGATGGGCACCGCACCGCGCAATCCGACCCATGCGATGAACACCTGCTCGCGCCACGGGAAATGAAACGGCAGCAGGCACAGCGCCACTGACAGCGGCCGCGCGACGAACATCAGCACCAGTGCGATCGCCAGGGCGGCGGGCGCATGCTCGAGCAGATCGCTGGGGGAGGCGAGCAGGCCCAGCATGAGGAACATGGCGATCTGCGCCAGCCAGACCAGGCCGTTGTGTACCTGCAGGATGTTGGTCGATTCGCGCGGCGCGCTGTTGCCCACCACCACGCCGGCCAGATAGGCGGCGAGGAAGCCGCTGCCGCCCAGCACCGTGGTGAGGCTGTAGAGCGCGAGGCCGCCGGCGAGGACCAGCATGGGATACATGCCGCGCTCCAGCGGCAGGCGGTTGACCAGCCGCACCAGCAGCCAGCCGCCGCCGAGGCCGGCGACCAGGCCCAGGCCCATTTGCTGGATGAACAATCCGAGTGTTTCCCAGCCGGGCGTGCTTTGACCGGAGAGAATCAGCTCGATGAGGGCGATGGTGAGCAGCGCCGCCATCGGGTCGTTGCTGCCAGACTCGATTTCCAGCGTGGCTGACACCCGCTGTTTCAGCGCCAGGCCCTTGGCGTGCAGCAGGGCGAATACTGCGGCGGCGTCGGTGGAGCCGACCACGGCGCCGACCAGCATGCCTTCGAGCAGGCCGAAATCGAGCATCCAGGCGGCGAACAGGCCGGTCACCACGCAGGTGACGAGCACGCCGACGGTGGCCAGCACGGAGGCCGGGCGCAGGCCGGCGCGAAAGCTGTCGGAACGGGTGTTGAGGCCGCCGTCGAGCAGAATGATGGCGAGCGCGACGCTGCCCATGGTGTAGGCGATGCCGCTGTCGTCGAACAGGATGCCGCCCGGGCCGTCTTCCCCGGCCAGCATGCCGACCGCCAGGAACACCAGCAGCAGCGGCATGCCGATGCGGTACGACAGCGCGCTGGCGAGGATGGCCAGCAACAGCAGCACCGCGCCGGCGAGAACGAGCTGATTGAAAAAGTCCACGTGGATTACCTTGGGGCGATGTGGAAGTGGGATTGCGGCGAAGGATCGGTGCTTTGTCAATTTTCACCGCGCCATATCAGCGATGATACCGAAAATGAAAATACTCTCCCAAGTTGCCGCTACAGACGGGGCAGGGGAGGGATTCAGCAACGCCACGGCGCACACATCGACCCCGCCGCCTTCGGCAATGACGAGGGTTTTTCGTCCGGCTAGCCAAGGACGCAATGCCGGTAACCAGGGGCCCGCATGAATACGAACTTGACTGCCTTCGATACCCATCACTTGGCGGGTAAGCGCGCTGCGCACCCGATGATACGTCTGGTCGAAACCCGCAAGGGGCTCCGATTCACTACGAGCTAAAGCCCGTGTGGGATCGTGTGCGCCTGCCTTTGTCGCCCATGCTGCCCAGCCCGCTCATGACCATCATCGCGATGACGACGGCCAGATCCTGCACGATCAGAAAACCCACGGCGATGCGGCCATGCAGCGAATCAAGCTCGCGCTTGTCGGACAGCAGCTTGACGATGATGATGGTGCTGGAAAAGGTCAGCGCGACTGCGACATACAGCGCTTCGAGCCAGCCCTTGCCGAGCGCCAGGATGATGAAAAAGCCGAACAGGATGGTGAAGCCCAGCTGGCCGAGGCCGGTGGCGAGCGCGACCGGGCCGATGTGGCGGATATGGCGCAGGTCGAGTTTCAGGCCCACCACGAATAGCAGCACGGTGATGCCGATCTGCGCCAGCAGGTCGATCTGGTCGTGCGCGGAGACCCAGCCGAAGACTGCCGGGCCGACCACGATGCCCACGATGATGTAGCCTACCAGCAGGGGTTGGCGCAGGCGCACCGCCAGTGCCCCTACGAATGCGGAGACGGCGAGCAGCAGGGCAAATTCCTGATAAATACTGTCCATGCTTATTCTAGGAGGTGGGCTACTTGCCAATAGAATAGTGGAAATCGCACTGGCCGACCTGATGTCTCTTGTCATCAAGACGACAGCTGCATGATACGCTGTCAGGCAACTGGAACCTCGCTGTGTACGTATCAACGACTCAGCGCATCGGAGACGTATCCCTCAGTTATGCAAGACATTGCCACCATCTGGCTTTCGCTCTTTGCCAGCCTCGCCGTGATCGGGATCGCAGGCGTCAAACTTTCGCGCTACGGCGACATCATCGCCGAGAAAAGCGGCATCAGCCGCGGCTGGGTGGGGCTGATCATGCTGGCCACGGTGACGTCGCTGCCGGAACTGGTGACCGGCATATCCTCGGTGACGGTTGCCAGCGTCCCGGATATCGCGGTGGGTGACATCATGGGCAGTTGCGTGTTCAACCTGTTGATCATCGTGGTGCTGGATTTTCTGTATCGCAAGGAATCCGTCTATACGCGCGCGCGGCAGGGTCACGTCCTGTCAGCCGGCTACGGCATTGCGCTGATCGGCTTCGCCGGCTTCAATTTGCTGCTCTACCGCACGGGGACATTTCCCTCGCTTGGCCATGTCGGTCTCTACACGCCGGTCATCCTGTTGTTGTATCTGCTGGCCATGCGCTCGCTCTACCGCTACGAGCATGCACAAGTCAGCGAGTATGTGGAAGACCGGGTCGAACTGCATCCCGACATGAGTTTGAAACAGGCGGTGCGTGGCTACGCGATGGCCGCCGTGGTGGTGGTGGCAGCCGGCATCTGGCTGCCGTTCATCGCCAAGGACCTGGCCGAGGTGATGGGGTGGGGGCAGAGTTTCGTCGGCACGCTGTTTGTTGCCGCGGTCACCTCCGCACCCGAAGTCGTGGTCACGGTGGCTGCCCTGCGTCTGGGGGCGGTGGATATGGCCATCGGTAACCTGTTTGGCAGCAATCTTTTCAATATTGCCATCCTGGCCATCGACGACCTGTTTTATCTGCAAGGTCCTCTGCTGGCCGATGTCTCGATCACTCATGCCACCTCGGCCTTCTCGGCCATGATGATGAGCGGACTGGCCGTGGTCGGCCTGGTGATCCGGCCCGTTTCGCGTGTCTTGCGCAGCGTGAGCTGGATCAGCCTGCTGTTGTTCGTCATTTATTTGTTGAACACCTTGTTCCTCTATCTGTATGGAAACTGAATCCAGAAACTGGCATGCGCTGTCGGCCACGAATGCCGCTGATGAACTGAATGTGGTTCCAGCGCAGGGCCTGAGTTCGGATTCTGCTGCCGAGCGTCTGGCGCGTCTGGGCGAGAACAAGCTTGCCGAAGCCAGGGCAAAGCCGCTTTGGCTGAAATTCCTCGATCAGTTCAAGAACTTTCTGGTTATCGTTCTGATGTTTGCTGCGGCTCTGGCGTGGGCCATCGGTGACCTGAAGGATGCGGTGGTCATTCTGATCGTCGTCGTGTTCAATGCCGGGTTGGGGTTTTATCAGGAGCACCGGGCTGAGCAAACCCTGGCAGCCTTGAAGGGCATGCTGG
>JANJUT010000012.1 GCA_024710445.1 Thiobacillus sp. | reverse complement strand
GCCCATGCGCGTGTGCGGCGTGACGGGCGGGTATCCGATCTGGATGCGGCGCAGCTTGTCCCGGGTGACATCGTGCTGCTTGAAGCGGGCGACCGTGTCCCAGCAGACGGGCGCCTGCTGGCTGCACACGCACTGGAAGTCGATGAAGCGGCGCTGACCGGTGAGTCGCACGCGGTGGGCAAATCGACTGCGGCGTTGGATGAACCTGACCTGCCGCTGGGCGACCGCGTGAACCTGCTCTACATGAATACGGTCGTCACGCGCGGGCGTGCCGAACTGCTGATCACCGCCACCGGCATGGCGACCGAAATGGGCAAGCTGGCGGACATGATTGCCGCCGCACCCGATTCGGGCACGCCGCTGCAAAGGCAGCTCGACACGCTGGGCAAAAAGCTCGCTGTGTTTGCGGGCGTGGTGGTGACGCTGATTTTCATTCTCGACTTCGCGCGCGGCCTGCCGTGGACGGACGCTGCCCTGACCGCCGTGGCGCTGGCGGTGGCGGCCATTCCTGAAGGCCTGCCGGCAGTGGTGACGGTGACGCTCGCCATCGGCATGTGGCGCATGGCGAAGAACCGGGCGATTCTGAAGAAGCTGTCGGCGGTGGAAACACTGGGATCCACCACGGTGATCTGTTCCGACAAGACCGGCACGCTGACCCTGAACCAGATGACCGCGCGCGCCGGATGGTGTGCGGGAAGCCGCTTTACCGTGAGCGGTGAAGGCTATGTACCCCAGGGTGAAATCCATTTTGAGCAGCCCGTGCAGGACCCGCGCGCTTTCTTCCTGCCCATGGCGCTGTGTACCGAATCGCGGGTGCGCGACGGACAGTTGATCGGCGACCCCACTGAAGGTGCCTTGTGGGTACTGGCGCAAAAACATGGCATCGAACCGGAATACGAGCAGGACGAGCAACCGCGCATTGCCGAAATCCCCTTCGATTCGGCGCACAAGTTCATGGCGACCTTCCACCATGCTGGTGAAACCGTGGAGATGTTCATCAAGGGCGCCCCCGATGTGCTGCTGGCGCGTTCGAGTTCCTGGCTTGCGGCGGCGGGGGAAGCTGCTTTGAATGACGAAAGCCGAAACGCCATCGAGGCCGAGAACGCGCATCTGGCAAGCCAGGCCCTGCGCGTGCTGGCAGTGGCACGGCGGATCATCCCGGCGCACGATTTCGACCCGGCCGGCGATCTGATGACGTGGGCAAAAGATTGGGTGTTCCTGGGGGTGGCTGGTTTGATGGACCCGCCGCGTGCCGAGGCAAAACAGGCCATTTCCCACTGCAAACACGCCGGCATCCAGGTCAAGATGATCACCGGCGACCACAAGCTGACAGCTGCTGCCATCGGCCACGAACTGGGACTGAAAGGCGACGTGATCAGCGGTGCGGAACTGGACGCCATGGATGAGGCCGAACTGGCACGGCGCATCAACCATATCAGCGTATTCGCTCGCGTATCGCCCGCGCACAAGGTCAAGATCGTCAAGGCCTTGCGCGCCGATGGCCACGTGACCGCCATGACCGGCGACGGCGTCAACGATGCCCCCGCGCTTAAGGCTGCCGACATCGGCGTGGCGATGGGCATCACCGGCACCGCGGTGACCCGGGAGGCGGCCACCATGGTGCTGACAGACGACAACTTCGCCACCATCGTTCGCGCAGTCGAGGAGGGGCGCGTGGTCTACGACAACATCGTCAAGTTCGTGCGCTTCCAGTTGTCCACCAACATCGGTGCGATCATGACCGTGCTGGCGGCCACGCTGCTGGGCATGCCCACGCCCTTCACCGCCATCCAGTTGCTGTGGATCAACATCATCATGGACGGCCCGCCCGCCATGACGCTGGGCATCGAACCCGCCCGCCCCGGCATCATGCACGAGAAGCCGCGCCGCCAGTCGGCACAGATCCTCACTTTCAACCGCTTGGCGCGACTGATCCTGTATGGCGCAACCATGATGGTCGGGACGCTGCTTCTGTTTCACTACGGGTTGGGCACGGGGGATCCGGCTTACGCATTGACCCTGGCTTTTACCACCTTTGTGCTGTTCCAGTTTTTCAATGTGTTCAATGCGCGGATGGAGTTTGGTAGTGCGTTCAATAGTAATTTTTTCAGAAACGGCAAGCTGTGGCTGGCGCTGACGAGTGTGCTCGCCTTGCAGGTGATTGCCGTGTACTGGGCTCCCGCCCAGACCCTTTTTGGCACGACAGATTTGCAGTTGGAAGATTGGCTGCTGGCAGCTTTGGCCGCATCCAGCGTGCTGCTCCTGGACGAAGTGCGCAAAGTGTTGATGCATGTCGGACGACGTATTCGATATCAATAACTCGCCGCAGCCTGGCTTGCGAGGCTTGATGTTTTTGTGCAAGAATCAAAACAGATCGATTCATCATTGTCATGATGTCCGCCGGATAGACTGGCGGAATGCATGTTGTCATCCTGCATGACGTCACCTCGACAGGTCCGGTTTTTCCGTCAGCTTGTTTTCCTCGGACATTCGCCGCAGTTTGCGGCCATCCAGAGTCGGTATATTTCAGGTAAGCAGGCAGTTGAAATGAACTGAGTGCGGTTGCCGCTGGCTGGCCGGTTCCTGGTATGGCGTTGGCCAAAACGGCCAGCCTTTTTCAAGACGCCCTCCTTGCGGTGTCCTCCTTATTGAAAGCGAGAGGTCAGGTCATGAACACCTCTATCGACGCAAGCCTGATGCGTTCACCAGGCTATTCGATTCCACAATCAGTGATCGCCTTTGGGGAAACCCTGGTCGATCAGTTTCGAGATCACAATGTCCTGGGCGGTGCGCCGTTCAATGTGGCGTGTCATCTGGTTGCAATGGGTTCACATCCGGTGCTGGTCACGCGCGCCGGAAAGGATGATCTCGGCGACCAGTTGCTGCAGGCAATGGAAACACGCGGTCTCGACCGGCGTGGGGTGCAGCGCGATCCGGGACGACCCACCGGGCGGGTCAAGGTGACCGAGACGGAGAGGGGGCATTCATTTCGCATCCTGTCCAACCAGGCTTACGATTACATTCATGCCAGTCTGGCACGGATGGTTGGAATGTCGGTGCATCCCCGGATGGTTTACTTCGGTACGCTGTCACAGCGAGGCAACTCGCGCCGCGCGCTTCGCGAGTTGCTTGGCACCGTCGATTCACGCGTTTTCCTGGATGTGAAT
>JANJUT010000260.1 GCA_024710445.1 Thiobacillus sp. | reverse complement strand
TAGCAATACCGAGGCATGGCGCGAGGCGTTTGCAGATTTCTATGAAACACGCTTGAGCCTGCGTTACCTTCATCCCATCAAAGTTCTTCAAGATCACGGAACATTTCAGGGCGAAGGATTTGCAATTATCGCGATCCAGTGCAGTCTTATCGAATTTCTGGAATCTACAGAGCAGGGAAAGAACTATCGCTATGTACAGAAAGGCGAGACGTTGGGAATCGACGAGTACAAGTCCAGT
The DNA here is from genome assembly GCA_024710445.1 of Thiobacillus sp. Classification (GTDB taxonomy): domain Bacteria; phylum Pseudomonadota; class Gammaproteobacteria; order Burkholderiales; family Thiobacillaceae; genus Thiobacillus. Next base: position 6,694 of record JANJUT010000260.1, on the reverse strand, counting down.
CAAGATATTTTTGTTGCATTTCTAACGGAACGTGCGCCATTCTCTGCAACGTTCGATGAAGCGACTGCACAAGACTTCTATATTGGTGTGAGGTGTGGCTTGTTTCATGAAGCGCGTACCAAGAATGGATGGCGCATATTGGCAAAGAGCCCTGCTGGTGAGATTGTAAGTGTCGCCGAACGTATCGTCTACCGAGACAATTTCCAGGAGGCTCTACTTGCTTACGTCAAAAACTACAGTGAAAGGCTGTTGCATGAGCCAAATCTACAGCAAGCCTTTATTCGGAAATTCGACCGTCTCTGCGAATGATCTGAAGAAATGATGTTATTTAAAATCCTAGTTTTCCTCATTGGAACCGTCATGCTTGGAGTGTTGGTCTCAATGGCCATCATATGGGTATTAAACATTTTGCTTGGTATCAATGATCGCGTTGGACCTGAATACTTTGTGGATGGCGTATGGAAAGGAGACCGAGAGGAGCTTAGCGTAGCCAAGATACGTCACAAGATTAGAGCCATCAGCATGATTGCGGGCCTAGCTGTAACAGGACTTACGTTATTCGTTGCCTTATTTACAGAGTTTTCTGCAACGCCATTAGGCGTATACCTTTTCATGTTCGGTTGACAACCAGCTTGCGTAGAGCGCAATAACCGAAGGGCATTGCGCCGCATTCGCATCGCTACACAAGCACACAAACCGCTCAGTCATCACCGCCCTGGTTTTGACTTTCCTCCCCTTACAGACCCGCCGAAGATCAAGTGTGTCGGGTGGATCAGCGGCAAAGGTGTTTGAGCCCCGCTCACAAAATTAATTAACGCTACAAAAGCGGGGCGAGTTCTTTGCCGTCCACCCGACGCGCTTGATCTTCGGGGTTTCGGGGATGTCGGGGTCGCCTTCTTTTGGTTACTTTTCTTGGCGAGACAAGAAAAGTGACTAGCTGCCGGGCTACCCCCGGCCAGCGGTCAGTCGCCAAGCGAGAGCGCTAACTATTCCGTCGTGCTCCGTGCCCGACCAGTACTGGATTGCTTCGCAAAGTTCATACCCTTCGGGTACTCGCAACGACAGCGAACCGCATTACCCTTCATCCCGTTATCGCGTGCCCCCGATCCGTCAGTCGCCCTTCAATCCACACGTCCGCAGACATTCGTCCATGGGACGCGGATGCGCAATCCCATACCCCTGGGCATAATCCACACCAATCTCCCTGAGCGCAGCCAGAATCCGGTCGTTTTCCACATATTCGGCAACGGTCTTGATGCCCATGACGTGGCCGACGGTATGAATGGCCTGCACCATAGCGCGCGCCACGGGATCGTGTGCGACATCCTTGACGAAGACGCCGTCGATCTTCAGGTAGTCCACCGGCAGGGCCTTGAGATAGGCAAATGAGGACAGTCCGCTGCCGAAGTCGTCCAGCGCAAAGCGGCAGCCTTTCTGCCGCATGGCATGCATGAACGTAGCGGCACGCTCCAGATTGGCGATGGCCACGCTTTCGGTGATCTCGAAGCAGATGGTATCGGGCGGCACCTGGTGCAGGGCCAGCTGTTCGTCGATGTAGCTCTGCAAGCCCGGCTCGCCGAGCGAAGCACCGGACAGATTGATGTTGCACATCAGGCGGCGCTGATCCTGTTGTTGACGCAGATATTCGCCGATGGTGGCCAGGGCGGCGCCGATCACCCAGCGGTCGATGGCCGGCATCAGGTTGTAGCGCTCGGCGGCGGGCAAAAAAGCCATCGGCGGCACCAGCTTGCCGTCCTCGTCCTGCAGCCGCAGCAGGATCTCGCCATGCCTGGCAAGGTCACCGTTCAGCGGTGCTATGGTCTGGCAATGCAGGCGAAAGCGGTTTTCGTCCATGGCCTTGTGCAGACGCGACACCCACTTCATTTCGCCATGCCGCCGGGCCATTTCCATGTCGCCAGGCTGATAGACCTGCACCCGGTTGCGCCCCTTTTCCTTGGCGGTAAAGCAGGCGGCATCGGCCTCGCTCAACACCTCGGCCGGAGTGACGCTGTCCTCGCTGATCGGCACCAGCCCGATGCTGACCCCGACATCGAAACTGTGGCCCTGCCAGACGAAGCGGAAATCCTTGACCGTTTCCAGCAGTTCCTCGGTGATGTGCTGCGCACGTTCAAGCGGGCAATTCTCCAGCAACAAGCCGAATTCATCGCCCCCCAGACGGGCCAGGGTGTCGGCATCGCGCACCTTCTCTTTCAGCAGGAAGGTGATCTGGCACAACAGCCGGTCACCGACGGCATGACCGCAGGTGTCGTTGACCAGCTTGAACTGATCCAGATCGAGATAGGCCAGGGCATGCTGCTGGTGGGTATGCTTGGCCTGCACCAGCAATTCCGACAGGCGACGCTCGAACTCGCGGCGATTGATGAGGCCGGTAAGGGCGTCGTGGGCCGCGTGATACGAGAGAAGATGCGGAATACGGTGCATCAGGCTGACGTCGTAAAACACCATGACCGCGCCGACGATGTTGCCGTTGCGATCCAGAATCGGCGCTGCCGAATCCTCGACCACGAACTCGGCGCCATCACGCCGGATAAGCACGGTATTGGTGCCCAGGCCGACCACACAGCGATTGCGCAGACACGCCTCAATGGGATTGGGTTCGGAGTCGCGGCTCAGGCCATTGACGATGTAAAACACTTCGCTGATTTTGTGGCCGCGTGCCTCGGCATTGCTCCAGCCGGTCATTTCCTCGGCCACCGGATTAAGGGTTTCGACCCGGGCCTCGGCGTCGGTTGTGATCACAGCATCGCCGATCGAATTCAGCGTGATCTCGGCCATTTCCTTCTGGCGGAACAGTTCATTGGCCGTCTGCCGCACCCGGGTCAGGCTTACCACGGCAAATCCCAAAGCGAAAAACGCCACGATGAACTGGAAAACCATATTCCACTTTGCTGCCTGCATGGCACGATTCGCATGTTCGTGCGTGATCTGCGATGTCACGGTGGCAATGGCGAGCAGGCTGTCTATCGCGCGCGTGGCGTCCTCCATCCATTGGCCTGCATTCACGGGATATTGGCCGCTCTCCGACGCGGCATAGACCTGACGGCGCTGACGTTCGAACTGATCCAGGAAGCTGGCCTGCATGACCGCTACCGCCCGCCTGATGCGCGCATCGCTGTCGGACCGCTTGCTGAAAGCGATCATCTCGCGAGTAGTACGGTCCACCTCGTCACGACAGGCTTTCAGACTCTCCAGCGTCGGCCCCTGCAACGGCCGGTGCAAACCGATATGCCACGCAAGAATGCCGCGCTCAAGGCCCGCCTCCTCACTTGCCACCGCAGCCCAGCGCTTCATGGTGCGATCCAGCTGTGCCACATGGCGCGGCGACTCGACTGCCAGAAAAACTTCCTCCCGCAACCGTTTGGCCATCCCGATCAGGGCGCTGCTGACCTTGATCCATTCCGGCCCGCTGATGACACAGTCCGCCGATTCGGCCAGGCAACGGTCAGCCTGTTCGCGCGCACCCAGGAAAGCATGTTGTGCCTGCTTTGCAGCATCGATGATGGCAGGAAAGTCGTGGTTGATACCCGCCGTCTTCAGCGCCTCGGCCGATGTCAGGGCGGCCTGCCAGGCGACATCTCCCCGCTGGCGCAACTCGCCTATCCTGCCCCGGATATCGGGCGAAGCCTGCCGACCCAGTCCCAGCGCAGCCGAGGTCAGACCGCGTTCAGTTGCCGTGATACCGGCCGCGCGAATCAGTTGGTCGGACATGGTATCGGCAAGCACCATCTGCTGGTTGGCACGATAGTCCCGATAGGACTGCCAGGCCATGACGCCTGACAGCCCCACCACGAACAGGGTCAGGCCCACAATCGAGAGATTGATGAGCTGGCGCGGGGGCATGGCAGCAAACGGCAGGAAAGAGAGGGGGCTGCGGGATTTCTTCATGAATCCTGTTGAGGGCTGCTCACGCAAATATAACCATATAATTATTAAGGACTTAACGTACAGTTAAACACAAAATTTAATGCCAGGGTTGCTACGCCCGCACATGTTTGCTCTGGCGGGCCCTCTGTGTGGTTTTTTCACGCCTGTACCGGCTGCCGCGCTTCCATTTCTGGAATCCCCTCCGCCCCGGTAAAATCCAGTGATGATTGTCTATCTTCACGGCTTCAATTCCTCCCCAGCTTCAGGCAAAGCCAAGGTGCTCGGCGAGTACATGGGCAGCCTCGGGCGGCAGGCGGACTATCTCTGCCCGGCACTGCCCAATAGTCCCGGCGCCGCCATCGCCCAGGTCGAGGCCGACCTGGCGCACCTCGAGGGTCCGGTTACGCTGGTTGGCAGTTCGCTCGGCGGCTTCTATGCCACCCATCTGGCCGAAAAGCACGGCTGGAAAGCGGTGCTGGTCAACCCGGCGGTGCATGCCCACACCTTGCTGCAAAGCGCCCTCGGCCCCCAGACCAACTGGCATACCGGCGAGAAGTGGGTGCTCACCGGGCAGCATCTGGCCGAACTCGCCGCTATGGATGTCCAGGCCATTACCCGGCCCGAACGCTATCTGCTACTGGCGCAAACCGGCGACGAGGTGCTCGATTACCGCGATGCAGTAGCCTACTATGCGGGGGCCACGCACATCATCGAAGACGGCGGCGACCACGGCTTTGCCGGGTTCGAGCGCCACTTTCAAACCATTCTGGATTTCTGATTTTTCATGCACGTCATTTTTGAAGAAGACGGCCACTTCAAGGCCGGCTCCATCCTGTCCGAAACCGACGCCACTGCGCAGGTTGAAACAGCATCGGGCAAACGCAGCAAGATCAAGGCAGCCAATCTGCTGCTGCGTTTTGCTGCGCCCGCGCCAGGTGAAGTCATGGCCGAGGCCGAGACGCTTGCAGCGGACCTCGACGCCGATTTTTTGTGGGAAGCAGCGGGTACGGACGAATTCGGCTTCGAACAACTGGCCCAGGAATACTACGGCCACACGCCGCAGCCGGCCGAATCCGTGGCGCTGCTATTGAAACTGCACGGTTCGCCGATTTACTTCCACAAGAAAGGCAAAGGCCGTTACCGCCCCGCCCCCGCCGAAACCCTGGCCGCAGCCAAGGCCGGGCAGGAGAAGAAGCGGCTGGCGGCAGAACGGCAGGCAAAACTGGCAGAAGAATTGACGGCTTTCCGGCTGCCCGAGGAATACGGGTCGCTGATCCCGCGCATCCTGATCGCGCCCGACAAGAACACACTGGAATACAAGGCACTGGAAGACGCGGCCGCTGCCACCGGCCTGTCACCCCTGCGATTGATCGAACGCTGCGGCGCGATTCCATCGACGCTCGAGTTTCACCAGGCCAGCTTCCAGCTGGAATACTTTCCGCGCGGCACCGGGTTTGCCGATGTGACCGAGCCAAGCGACCCGCCCGAATTACCACGGAGCTCGGTACGCGCTTTTTCCATGGACGACGAGGCGACCACCGAGATCGACGATGCGCTGTCGGTGCAATGGCTGGACGACGGCACCGTCCGCGTCGGCATCCATATCGCCGCGCCCGCGCTCGGTATTCCCCCCGGTTCGGAACTCGACCGCGTGGCGCGCGAACGGCTGTCGACCGTGTATTTCCCCGGCAACAAGATCACCATGCTGCCGGATGCGCTGATCCACCATTACACCCTGGGCGAAACCCACGACTGCCCGGCGCTGTCGCTGTATGTGGACGTGGCGCCCGACCTGCGCGTGCTCGGCACCGAAACCAGGCTGGAAATGGTGCACATCGCCGACAACCTGCGCCACGAACTGCTCGAAGTCGAATTCAATGCCGATACCCTGCGCAATCCGGACGTGCCCAACTATCCCTACCGCCGCGAGCTCGAATGGCTGCACGATTTTGCCGCGGTGCTCGAGGCAGGGCGCGGCAAGGCCGATACGGTCGACCGTATCGACTACAACTTCAAGGTCGACGGCGAACGCATCAGCATCGTGCCGCGCAAGCGCGGCAGCCCCATCGACAAGGTGGTGTCGGAGTTCATGATTTTCGCCAACGCGCACTGGGGCGGCTGGCTGGCGGAAAACCGCGTGCCCGGCATCTACCGCGCGCAATCGGGCGGCAAGACACGGATGACGACCTCGCCCGACCCGCACGTCGGCCTCGGCGTTGACCAGTACGCCTGGTCGTCGTCGCCGTTGCGGCGCTATGTCGATCTGGTGAATCAGCGCCAGCTGATTTCGCTGGTGCGGCAGACCGATCCTGCCTATCCGCCGCGCAGTGAGCAGCTGTTTTCGGTGGTGCGCGAATTCGAACTGGCCTACGACGCCTACAACGAGTTTCAGCGCCGCCTGGAGCGTTACTGGATGCTGCGCTGGCTGATTCAGGAAAACATCAGTGAGGTGGCAGCCAGCGTGATTCGCGAGGATCTGGTGCGCTTTGACTCACTGCCGATGGTGACGCGTGCGCCTTCGGTCGCCGGCGTTGCGCCCGGATCGAAGGTGCGGCTGGCGATCTCCAGCATTGATCTGCTCGATATCACCTTTCACGCCGAATTGCTGGAAACGCTGGAAACCCCGCCTGACAGCAGCGCTGCCGTTTCGTAGAATCAGGTCTGTCCTTATTAATTGATCGGCATGGCGTCCGCCCCCTCCACCCTTCTCGCTGAACCCTCCAAGCAAGGCACGCGCTTCGCGCTCGCCCTGCTTGCCTCGGCCGCGGTGCATGGCATGGTGTTGTCGACCCAGTTCGTGCAAATCAAC
>JANJUT010000170.1 GCA_024710445.1 Thiobacillus sp. | reverse complement strand
GCCACAGCGTGGCTGCAAGCACGCCGGCCACCCCCGTCAGCAACGCAGCGAGACTCCAGGCAACGCGCTTCAAAACGATACTCCCAGCGAGAAATGCAGGCGGAATTCATCGGTGGCCTCGCCATAGGCGAGATCGAGATTGACCGGCCCCACCGGCGAGCTGTAGCGCGCGCCGAAGCCGTAGCCAAACACCGGCGACAGGCTGCCCGGGCTGTCCGCCGCGTCGCCCGCATCGACAAACAGCGCCATGCCCCATTCGCGGTTGAAGAAATAGTTGTATTCGGCACTGCCGGTGGCGAGATAACGCACCGACGACACGCCAGCGGAAAGCGAACGCCCCAGGCTCTGGTAGGCGTAGCCCCGTATCGAGTTGTCGCCGCCGGCGCGGAACAGAAAGTCGGTGGGAATGCCGGCGCGGGTCTCGGCCAGCACGCTGCCAAACTCACCGCGCAGGATCAGGCGCCCATCCTTGCCAACCGGGAAATACTGGGTGTGGCGGCCGAGCAGGCGCACAAAGCTGGTATCGGACAACAGCGCATCGAATGCGCCGCCCGCCTGCAGGCTGAGCACGTGGCCGCGGCGCGGATAAAACGTGCGCCCCACGTTGCGTTGCGTCCAGGCGTAGTTGAGCGTCAACGCCTGATTGCTCGAATCCAGCACGTTGGCGATGGTCTGCTCTTCCGTCTGGTATTGCAGCGACAAGGTCGTCTCGATCTGCCCGCGCGTGCGGCTGCGCTTGGCCGCCAGCACCGTCGAGCGCGTTTCCTGGCCTTCGATGTCTTCCTGCTTGAGTTGCAGGCCGACGCTGTTTTCGTAGCCATTGGCATTGCGTGGCCAGGCCAGTTCGGCCGCCGCCGTCTGCCGGCTGGTTTCCAGCCGCGCATCCAGCTTCAGGCGCAGCCCGCGATCCAGCACATCGCGATGCAGCCACGAAGCCTGCACCCGCGCGCCGGTATCCGTGCTCATCCCCGCGCCCACGCTGAAGCGTTTTTCCTTCCGCTCCACCACCTCGACCTGAACCGGCACCGCAGCCGCCAATGCCGGGTCGGGCTCGATACGCACCGTGGCCTGCGCGTAATAGCCACTGGCCTCCAGTGCCGCCTGGTAATCCAGCATGTCCTGCTGGCGATACGGCTGGCCGGGGCGGGCCGGGCTGAGATTGCGGGCGATGGATTCGGGATAGCGCTCGCTGCCGCTGACCACCGGTTCGCCGTAAAAGAATGCCGGCCCGCTGTCGACGGTCAGCGTCAGGTCGGCGGCATGGCTGGCCGGGTCAACCCGCGCTTCGCTCGCGGCAATGCGTGCGGTCTGATACGCGCCCGCCAGCAGGGGGCGCAACACCACCTGCTTGGCTGTTTCCCAGTCAGCCTGGCGAAACGGCATGCCCTGTTTCAACGAAAAGCTGCGCGTGACCCGTTCGCGAAGTTTGTCCTTGTCGGTACCGGTTTTCAGGTCGCCGTCAAAATCCAGTTTCACGCTGCGCACCTGCGTGCGCACGCCAGGATCGATCCGGTAATCCACGCGCCAATCGTCACCCAGCCATTCCACCGCGCTTTCCACTTGCGGCGAGAAATAGCCCTCGGTTGCCAGCAGCTCACGCGCCGTCTGCTCGCTCTGCCGCTGCAGACGCGCGATTTCCTCGGCATCCATCCGCTCGCCCAGGCGCGCCGCCCGTGCCGTTTCCAGATGCTGCATCAGCATCGGCTTGAGCGTGTCCGGCACCACCACCTCCACCGTCAAGGCATGCGCCGCCCCCGCGCACAGCGCAGCAAGAACCAGCAAGGCTTTGAGAAGGGGGAAAGGCAAAGTAACCCAGACTGAAAAGGCAGCAGATCATTTTACGAGGTGCGTTGATATCGGGCAAAGAATGGCTCAAGCAGAATGCCCGGATTACAGACCAGCTTGAGGGGTGGGCGCCGAAAGACTGAATCAAGCCAGAAGGGGAACTCAACACTTTCGTGCATCATTCATCTGTAACGACCGGTTGACCCTGCTGCCAGGCAGCCTATGCGAACAACTCGGCCAAAGCAGACATCAATGTTCGACTGAATTAATGCTAGACTTGTCACGTCATTGGGGAGTAGCCGCTCTTCGACCCGAAGAGGCTTACGTCAACATACTTGACCCACAGGTCATGGCGTAAGCGGTTCCCACGCTTGGCAAGACCTTTGACCACTACGCCTCTGCCATGGCCGGGGATGCGTCGTGGTCAATCGTCTAGTGCCCGGCCTTGAAACTATTATGGAATCTCTCCTCGTCTCGACCGGTGTTGTCGCCCTCGCTGAAATCGGTGACAAAACCCAGCTACTCGCGTTCCTCCTTGCCGCGCGCTTCAAGAAACCCCTCCCGATCATCGCCGGCATTCTGGTGGCGACCCTTTTGAACCACGGCCTCGCCGGTGCGTTGGGCGCGTGGATCACGACCACGATCAGCGCCGACGTCCTGCGCTGGGTGCTGGGGCTGTCGTTCGTCGGCATGGCCATCTGGACGATGATCCCTGACAAAATCGAGGAAGAGGAAACGCAGATCGCCAAGCGCTTCGGCGTGTTCGGCGCGACGTTGATCACCTTCTTCCTGGCCGAGATGGGTGACAAGACTCAGGTGGCCACGGTGGCGATGGCTGCGCACTATGCCGCGCCGCTGCTCGTTGTTATCGGGACAACCCTGGGCATGCTGATCGCGGATGTGCCTGCTGTGTTTGTCGGCGACAAGCTTGCGGCGAAGATCCCGATGAAGTTGGTGCACTCGATCGCCGCGGCGATCTTCGCAGTGCTGGGCATCGCGACGCTGCTGGGCGCGGGTGCGAAGCTGGGTTTCTGACATGACGGCCTGATGGAGAAAACGAATGCACACTGAAAACCTGTCGAACTGGATGCACGACCACGTCTTCGACTCGGGCAGCGAGGCTGCCGAACGCGGCACGCGGATAGTCATGTGGATCACGGCTGCGATGATGGTGGTCGAGATCGCCGCAGGCTGGTGGTACAACTCGATGGCCCTGCTGGCCGACGGCTGGCACATGAGTTCCCACGCGGTGGCCATCGGCCTCTCCACCCTGGCCTACGCCACCGCGCGCCGTTACGCGCGGGACCCTCGCTTTGCCTTCGGAACATGGAAGATCGAGGTGTTGAGCGGCTTTGCCAGCGCCATTTTTCTGCTCGGCGTGGCGGCCATGATGGTCGTCGGCTCCGTCGAGCGGATCGTGTCGCCGCAGCCCATTCAGTACCAGGAAGCCATCGTGGTGGCCGTACTCGGCCTGGCGGTCAACATTGTGTGCGCGCTGATTCTCGGCAAGGCGCACCACCATGATCACGGTCACGCCCATGGTCACGATCACCATGGCCATGACCATGGGCATCATCACGATCTGAATCTGAAGTCCGCCTACCTGCATGTGATAGCCGATGCGGCGACTTCGGTGCTGGCCATCATCGCCCTGATTGGCGGCTGGATGTACGGCTGGTCGTGGCTCGATCCCGTCATGGGCATCGTCGGAGCCATCCTCGTGGCGGTCTGGGCGAAGGGCTTGATTGTTGAAACGGGCAAGGTCCTCCTGGATCGGGAGATGGATCACCCGGTAGTGGAGGAAATCAGGGAGGCCGTTGAGAGCGGGACCGAGGCGGGCGACACACGGATCACCGACCTGCATGTTTGGCGTGTGGGCAAGCAGGTGTACTCGTGCGCCCTCACGGTTGTGACTCACGACGCCTCGCTCACCCCGGACGTCATCCGTAAGCGATTGTCCATCCACGAGGAGATCGTCCACTCGACCATCGAGATTCATCTCTGCCCGGATGCGTCACAGCACCCCGGCACGATAGCGGCAGCTTGAAAGCCTGAATCGCCCCGACGGAACCCGTCCACTCGCTTTCCAGCCGCGATCCCGCGGCAGGCAGGTCGCAGCCAGGCCGAGGCCGCTGCCCAGACAGGGCAGCACGGCCAGCAGCAGGGTCGGCACCTCGCCCACCCGCCGCTTGACCAGCGGCGTGCTGGCGCCGAACTACGTTGCGGCGGCAAGGGCCGTCCAGATGGCGGCGCGCGGATGGCTCAGGGGAAACGAGGCTGGCGCATCGGGCTCATTTCAGGTTGAAGGTCACCTTTGCTGGGGGGCTCCCGGGCAGCATAGTCGTGAGCGCCACCCGCACGCCGACGCCGACGCGAAAGCTGCCTTTGGCCATCATCCGGTTCTCGCCGGAGGGATCCAGCTTGACCGTGGTCTTGTCGTTTCCAGCGTAGATCACTGCGTCTGCCTGGGCTCCCAGAGTGGAGACCGGCTTGCCGTGATCGTTGACGTAGAGCGTCAGCGAGTCAGGTTTGGCGACCAGTTCGTAAGTCACGTTTTTGACTTCGCGCACCACGCCGCCATATTTCGGACCATGATCGTGCCCCGCGCCGGCCAGGGCGGGCGAAACATTCAGCGCAGCGGCAAGCGCTGCTACGGCACAGCGAGAGAGAATGGAAGATTTCATGCTTGACTCCTTTTCATCGTGAATTTCAAACGGGGTTGATGCTTTCGACGGCGCGACGGTTCGGTGTGTCGCCATTTTCAAGCAGTTGGTTGATCGCGCCGAAGCGCAGGTAAAGCGCTGGCACGACGATCATGTTGAGCACCGTCGAGCTCAGAAGGCCGCACAGGATGACCACCGCCATCGGCGCCTGGATCTCGCCGCCCGGCTGCCCGGCGGCGAGCGCCAGCGGCACCAGGGCGAGGCCGGCAGCAAGCGCGGTCATCAGGATCGGCACCAGCCGTTCTTCCGCGCCGCGCTTCACCGCTTCCGCCGCGTCGCGCACGCCTTCGTGCTCGACCAGGTGGTGGATGTGCGAGATCATCATCACGCCGTTGCGGGTGGCGATGCCGAACAGGGTGATGAAGCCGATGATCGACGCCACCGACAGCACGCCACCTGCGGCGAACACGCCGATCACCCCGCCGATCATGGCGAGCGGCAGGTTGAGCATAACCAGCAGCGCATCGCGCGCGGTGCGGAAGGCGATGAACAGCAGCAGGAAGATGCCCACCGTTACCGCGACGCCCAGCAGCAACAGGGTGCGCGAAGCCGCCTCCGCGCTCTCGAACTGGCCGCCGTACTCGATGTGATAGCCCGCGGGCAGTGTCACATTCGCCGCCACCTGCTTGCGGATGTCGGCGACCACGCTGGCGAGGTCACGTCCGGCGACGTTGGCCATCACCACCATCTTGCGCTGCACGTTCTCGCGGCTGATCGAATACGGCGCGCGGTCGTTGCGGATGTCGGCCAACGCCGACAGCGGCAGGCGCGCGCCATCGGTGGTGGTGATCAGGGTGGCGCGCACCGCGTCGATATTCGCCCGCGTCGATGGGTCGAAGCGCAATACCAGATCGTAACTGGCCTGGCCCTGCTGCACACGATCCACCGGCATGCCCGAGAACGCGGTCGCGATCGCCTCCGATACCTCGCGCATCGACAGGCCGTGCTGCGCCAGCGCGGCGCGGTCGAAGCGGATGGTAAGGAAGGGAATCTCGGTCTGCTGCTCGTCGGTGACGTCGACCGCACCCGGGATCTCCTGCACGACGGATTTCACGCTTTCGGTCAGCCGGCGCAGTTCGCCGAGATCCGGCCCGAAGATCTTGACCGCGATGTTCGAGCGACTGCCCGACAGCATGTGGTCGATGCGGTGCGAGATCGGCTGGCCGACGACGATCTGGGTGCCGGGCACGCTGGTGAAATCGGCGCGCAACGCGGCGAGGAAGTCTTCCTTGCTGCGTTCGCCCATTTTCAGCGTCACCTCCATCTCCGAGGCCGACACGTCCATGGC
>JANJUT010000165.1 GCA_024710445.1 Thiobacillus sp. | reverse complement strand
CAGGTGTTCTCCACCGCCGACGACAACCAGAGCGCGGTGACGGTACACGTACTGCAGGGCGAACGTGAAGTCGCTTCGGGCAACAAGAGCCTCGGCCAGTTCAACCTGTCCGACATTCCGCCCGCACCGCGCGGCATGCCGCAGATCGAGGTCACCTTCGACATCGACGCCAACGGCATCCTGCACGTGTCGGCCAAGGATAAGGCCACCGGCAAGGAAAACACCATCCGCATCCAGGCCAGTTCCGGCCTCTCCGAAGAGGAAATCCAGCGCATGGTGCAGGACGCCGAAGCCAACGCCGCCGAAGACCACAAGGCCGTCGAACTGGCCACGGCGCGCAACGCCGCGGATGGCATGATTCACTCAGTGAAGAAAACGCTGGCTGAACATGGCGACAAGGTGTCGGCCGAAGAGAAAGAAGCGATCGAAGCCGCGATCAAGGAAGCCGAAGAAGCCGTGCGCGAAGGCGACAAGGACACGATCGAAGCCCAGACCACGGCCCTGGGCACCGCCAGCCACAAGCTGGCCGAGCAGATGTACAAGGAAGAGCAGGCCAAGGCCCAGTCGGGTGAGGCGGCAGCTGGCGGCGGCGCCAGTGACGCTGACGACAATGTGGTCGATGCCGAGTTCGAAGAGGTCAAGGACAAGTAAGCGGGTAAACGGTGAACAGTAAGCGGTGAGCGGTGAAAGTCGCTCACCGCTTACTGCTTCTCCGGCTCACTCCTTACCGCTCACTGCTCACCGCTAACCGCTCACCATCATGTCAAAACGCGACTACTACGAAATTCTCGGCGTTGCCAAAAACGCCTCGGACGAAGACATCAAAAAGGCCTACCGCAAGCTGGCCATGAAGCACCATCCCGACCGCAACCCGGACGACAAGGGCGCGGAGGAAAAATTCAAGGAAGCCAAACAGGCTTACGAAGTCCTATCCGACTCGGATAAACGCTCCGCCTATGACCAGTTCGGCCATGCCGGCATCGACCAGCAGGCCGGGATGGGAGGTGGTGCGGGCTTTTCTGACGCGTTCTCCGACATCTTTGGTGACATCTTCGGCGGCGGGGGTGGCGGCAACCGTCGCGACCGCGTCTACCGCGGCGCCGATTTGCGCTACAACCTGGAAATCGGCCTGGAAGAAGCCGCGCGCGGCACCGAAACCAAAATCCGCATCCCCTCACTGGAAGAGTGCGGCACCTGTCACGGCAGTGGCGCCAAGCCCGGCACCCAGCCCACCACCTGCACCACCTGTGGCGGCCACGGCCAGGTTCGTATCCAGCAAGGCTTTTTCTCGGTCCAGCAAACCTGTCCTCGCTGTGGCGGCACCGGCAAGATCGTCTCCGACCCTTGTAGCAGTTGCCACGGCGAAGGCCGCGTCAAGAAACATAAAACCCTGTCGGTCAAGATTCCGTCCGGGGTCGACAATGGCGACCGCATCCGTCTCGGCGGCGAAGGCGAGGCCGGTGTCAACGGCGGTCCGCCGGGCGATCTCTACGTTGTCATTCATCTCAAGGACCATCCCGTCTTCAAGCGCGACGGCGACGATCTGCATTGCGAAATGCCGATAAGCTTTGCCACTGCCGCCCTCGGTGGCGAGGTCGAGATCCCCACGCTGGACGGCCACGCCAAAATCAAGATCCCGGCCGAAACCCAGTCAGGCAAGGTGTTCCGCCTGCGCGGCAAGGGGATCAAGGGCGTGCGCAGCCATGCGCCAGGCGACCTGATGTGCCACATGCTGGTGGAAACGCCGGTAAACCTTTCCGAGCGTCAGCGCGAGTTGCTGCGCGAGTTTGAAGAGTTGAGCCCCGGCCGCAACAACAATCCGCGGGCCCAGTCGTTCATGGACAAGGTGAAATCGTTCTTTAGCCAGTAGGCAATTGCCAGATTGCCCGGGAGATTTATTTTCCTGGACAATCTGCGCGCTATGGCTGGGCAGCGGCAAACAGCCTGAAGAAATTCCGGGAACTCGCTTCGCCTACGGCTTCCGCAGTCATGCCCCGTACCCGCGCGATTTCCTCCGCCACATGCTTCACATAGCCCGGCTGGTTGGTCTGGCCGCGATGCGGGACCGGCGCCAGATATGGCGAGTCCGTTTCAATCAGGAGTCGGTCCAGCGGAATGGCCGCGGCCACTTCGCGCAGATCCCTGGCATTCTTGAAGGTGACGATGCCGGAAAACGAGATATAAAAACCCTGCCCGATGGCCGCTTCGGCCACGCTCATGCTTTCGGTAAAGCAATGCATCACCCCACCCGCTTCGCCCGCCTGCTCCTCGCGCATGATGCGCAAGGTGTCTTCGGCCGCGGCCCGGGTGTGAATCACCAGGGGCTTGTTGCAGGCCCGCGCTGCCCGAATATGAGTGCGGAAGCGCTCGCGCTGCCATTCGAGATCGCCAGTCAGGCGGAAATAATCCAGCCCGGTTTCGCCAATGGCAACTACCTTGGGGTGGTCGGCCAGGGCAACCAGTTCGTCTACAGTCGGCTCGGTACAGTCTTCGTGGTCGGGATGCACGCCGACGGAGGCGTAGATGTTGGCATGCGCTTCAGCCAGCGCGCGGATATCCGGGAATTTTTCCAGTTCCACGCTGATGCACAACGCGTGGCTTACCTGATTGGCTGCCATGAGGTCGAACACCTCGGGCAATTTGTCGGCGAGATCTGGAAAATTGATGTGACAGTGGGAATCAATATACATGCGGTCGGCAAGCACCGCATGGCGGTGCTACATGGTGTGTGTCGGTCGTACCGATTTTAACGAACCGCCGAGCAAAACCTCAATCTTGTTTTGTGCCGCCTTGCCACTCTCGTTGAAAGCAAACTGAACCCCCACGCCCTGGGTGCGGCCGCCATGCGCGCCTTGAGGTGTGACCCACACCACTTTTCCGGACACCGGCAACTTGGCGGTCTCTTCCATCAGCGTCAGCAACATGAACACGTCCTCGCCCATCTTGTAGCTTTTGCTGGTGGGGATAAACAGCCCCCCCCCTTTGACAAAAGGCATGTAGGCGGCAAAAAGCGCGGATTTTTCCTTGATCGACAGGGAAAGCACCCCTGGTCGAACCTGTCCGGTAATGTCATTGGCTGCTGCGTTCATGGTTCGCTCTCATCAATCAAACAAGTGCCGATACTGGATCAGCCAGGCTTCCTGCTGCAAGACCCGGTTAAGCGGGTGGGTCAGCGTGCGGCCGGCTTCGGCATGCATTCTGGCCAGTGCCAGCAACTTCGCCAGATCCACCTGCCTTCCCAACTGCGCCAGCACCTCGGCAAAATCAGGGTTGAACTGCACCCTGCCCTGCAACCGCACCGCCAGCAAATCCCCCAGCCATTTATAGGCCACGGTATGCCAGGTCTGTGGCTTGATCGCCTTCCAGCGGTCGGCCAGGCTGACCGGATCGAGCAGCCTGGGCTGCGCCAGCCCTGCCAGCAGGCTGCGGCGTTCATCCAGTTCAACGCCATCGGCCCAGTTCAGGGCATCCAGCGGCGCGCCGCCAGACAAGGCCAGCAAGGTGGCAGCCTCTTCAAGCTGCCGGCCATCCAGCCACTGCATCGCCATATCGGTGTCCGGCAGTCCGATGTCCAGCCGCGTGCACCGGCTGCGTATCGTCGGCAACAAGCGCCGCGGCTGATCCGACACCAGCAGGAACACCGTATTTAACGGCGGTTCCTCGAGCACCTTTCACAAGGCATTGGCCGACGCCAGATTCA
>JANJUT010000116.1 GCA_024710445.1 Thiobacillus sp. | reverse complement strand
GGCTTTGGGCAACGAACTGATGGAATTGTTTGGCGCCCGTTCGGTGCATCCGGTGGGGATACGCGTCGGTGGCTTTCATGCCGCGCCCGAGCAGTCCCGCATCGCCGCC
Source organism: Thiobacillus sp. (assembly GCA_024710445.1). Taxonomy (GTDB): domain Bacteria; phylum Pseudomonadota; class Gammaproteobacteria; order Burkholderiales; family Thiobacillaceae; genus Thiobacillus. The sequence goes on along the minus strand of JANJUT010000116.1, from coordinate 12,568 downwards.
ATCCGGGAAAAACTGCGCACCGCGTTGCCGGAGGCCGAAGCCCTGATCCGCTGGGCGGCCACGATCCCGGTGCCGCAGGACGATCAGGATTTCGTGTCGGTCGCGGTGCAGCATCCGCGCGACTACGCCATCGAGCGCGGGCAGATCGGTGCCAGCGACGGGCTGCGCATCGAAGCCGAAGCGTTCGATGCCTGCTTTGCCGAACGCCATGAGACCTTTTCCACCGCGCTGTTCAGCACCTACCGGCAGCAGCCGTATCTGGTCGGGCCGCTGGCCCGTCTCAACCTGAATCACGCGAATCTGCCCGAACGGGTCAACGCGCTGCTGGCCGAAACGGGTCTCGCATTGCCCAGCCGCAACCTGTTCCACAGCCTGGTGGCGCGGGCGGTGGAAATTCTGCTGGCCCTGCACGAAGCGCTGCGCCTGCTCGACACCTATCGCCTGCCGGATTCGCCGTTTGTGCCGGTTACGCCGCGTGCCGGCGTGGCCACGGCCTGCACCGAAGCGCCGCGCGGCCTGCTGTGGCATCGCTATGAAATGGACGACAGCGGTTGCGTGGTCAACGCGCGCATCGTGCCGCCGACCAGCCAGAATCAGGGCCGCATCGAGGAAGACCTGCGGCTGTCGCTGCTCAATTTCGGGCTGGACCAGCCGGACGATGCATTGCGGCTGCACTGCGAAAAGGTCATCCGCAACTACGATCCCTGCATTTCCTGCGCGACGCATTTCCTGAACCTGAACGTCGAGCGGACATGAGCCGGATACGCATCCTGGGTATCGGCTCGCCGTCGGGCGACGATCAGGCCGGCTGGCTGGTCATCGATGCCTTGTCGAACAGTGGCTTGCGGACGGGGGACGATTTGCACTTCGAGAAGCTGGACCGCCCGGGCGCCAGCCTGATTCCCCTGCTGGCGCAGGCTGACTGGGTCATCCTGATCGACGCGATGTCAGGACCTGGGGGAGTCGGCACGCAGGCAGGACTGATTCATCATTTTGACGGCCAGAACTGGCCGGAATACCGTCATGGTCTGTCCAGCCACGGCCTGGGTGTGGTCGACGCTTTGTCGCTGGCGCGAGAACTGGGTGGACTGCCCGACCGGCTGGATATATACGGCATCGAAGCCGGACAGGTATGCGTGGGGTGTCCTGCCGGAGAAGCCATTCAGGCCAGCGCGCAACGACTTGCCGCGCGACTCGCCGCCGAATTGCCGTAAATCAGTCGTCACTCAGAAATCAGGGTTTCTGGCCGTTAACCCCTACTTGATGCTTTTGAACTTGCATCCCTGAAACCGGTGCGCGGCATTGCGGCGTTTCTGGCAATTCGACGGGGGTGTGCTGGAATGGAGCTTGAGCCTGTTGTTATGAACGTTCGGCATATGCCCGCAAGCGCGGTCATGCGTCATCTCTTGAATGGTTTTCATCGAAAGGAATCTCATGCGTTTAGCACTGATCGGTTTGGGGAAAATGGGTGGCAACATGACGCGCCGCATGCGTCGTTCGGGTCTGGAGGTGGTGGGGTATGACCGCAATCCGGAAGTAGTGGCCGGATTGGCGGACGAAGTGGGCATGATCGCGGCAAGCTCGGCGCTGGATGCGGTCGACAAGCTCACCTCGCCACGTGTGGTCTGGCTGATGCTGCCGAGCGGCGATCCCACTGAAAAGCAGTTGCAGGAGCTGGCCCCCAGGCTTTCCAGGGGCGATATCGTGGTCGATGGTGGCAACTCCAATTACAAGGAAAGCCAGCGCCGTGGCGCCTGGCTGGCGGAGCAGGGTATCGGCTTCATGGATGCCGGTACCTCGGGCGGGGTGTGGGGGCTGGAAAATGGCTATTGCCTGATGGTGGGCGCGACCCCCGAAGTGGCGCAAACGCTGGAGCCGGTACTCAAGGCGCTGGCACCGGCGGCGGATCGCGGCTGGGCGCATGTCGGCCCGGTCGGAGCGGGACACTATTCCAAGATGATCCACAACGGCATCGAATACGGAATGATGCAGGCACTGGCCGAGGGCCTCGATCTCCTGAAGGGCAAGCAGGAATTCAATTTCGACCTGGCGCAGCTCACTGAACTGTGGCGCCACAGTTCGGTGGTCAGAAGCTGGCTGCTCGACCTGACCGCCGATGCCCTGAAAGGGGATCAGGAACTGGCCAATGTTGCGCCCTATGTATCCGATTCAGGGGAAGGGCGCTGGACCGTGATCGACTCGGTTGAACAGGGCATCGCCGCCCCTGTGTTGACCCTGGCCCTGCAGATGCGCTTCGCCAGCCAGGACGACAGGGGCTACAACTATCGCCTGCTTTCGCTGATGCGCAATGCCTTTGGCGGGCATGACGTGAAGAGCCTGGGCAAGTGATGTAACTTCTTAGTCGGCCGGGAGGTCCTCGCGTCGCAGCATGAACACGAACTGATCGCCGCTTTCCGTATCCAGCCAGGTAAAGGGCAGGTTGGGATAGGCAACTTCGAGAACGTCGCGGTTGTGACCGATTTCCACCACCAGCAGGCCTCCGGGATTGAGGTGGGCCTTGGCCTGACTCAGGATTTCCCGGGTGGCGTCCAGGCCATCTTCGCCCGATCCCAGCGCCAGCGCAGGTTCTGCCAGATATTCCGGCGGCAGCGCCGCTACCGACTCGGCATTCACATAGGGTGGATTGCTGAGGATGACATCGTAGGTGCGGCCATCCAGCGCCGTGAACAGATCCGATTCGATGCGCTCGATCCGGTCATCCAGTCCGTAATCGGCGATATTGCGGGCGGCCACCTCCAGCGCATCCTTTGAGAGATCAACGGCATCCACCTGGGCCTGGGGAAAATTCAGGGCTGCCAGAATGGCCAGGCAGCCGGACCCTGTGCACATGTCCAGCACGCTTGTCACGTCATCCGGGCTTTCTATCCACGGCGCAAGCTGCTCGTGCAGCAACCCGGCGATGTGGGAACGCGGCACGATCACACGCTCGTCAACGTAGAACGGGTGCTCACCCAGCCAGGCTTCGTGGGTGAGGTAGGCAGCAGGCAGGCGCTCCCTGACGCGACGTTCGATCACGGCCTGAACCTGTTCCGATTCGCCATGCGTCAGGCTGGCGTCGAGGAAGGGGTCGAGCCGGTCGAGCGGCAGATGCAGGGTGTGCAGGATCAGGTAGGCTGCTTCGTCAAAAGCGTTGTCCGAGCCGTGGCCAAAGGACAGTTTGGCTTCGTTGAAGCGCGACACCGCAAAGCGCAGCCAGTCGCGCACGGTGATGAGGGATTCGGTGTCTTCGAAGTGTTTCATTTCAAACTCAAAATATTTTATCCGCGAAGGACGCGAAGATACGCGAAGTAAAACCTTGAGAACAAGAGCACAATCACCTGATTGTTAACAGTTAAGGTTTTGTTTTTCTTCGCGTCCTTCGCGGATGAAAGAAAGATTTACCCCAGCAGCTTTTCCAGCGTCTTCTGGTAAATCTCCGCCAGTTGCTCGATGTCTTCCACTGCCACGTGTTCATTCAGCTTGTGGATGCTCGCGTTGAGCGGGCCGAATTCGACCACCTCGCGGCAGATATCGGCGATAAAGCGCCCATCCGAGGTGCCGCCCGTGGTGGAAAGTCCGGGGGTGATGCCGGTGACTTCGTGGATGGCCTCGCTGAGTCGATCGCACAACGGACCGCGTGGAGTCAGAAAAGGTTTGCCCGACAGGTTCCAGTCGATTTCGAAGTCGAGGCCGTGACTTTCGAGAATCTCGTTCATCGCATCCATCAGGCCATCGGCCGTGCTGGCGGTGGAAAACCGGAAATTGAACTGGATCTCGATCATGTCGGGGATGACATTGGTCGCTCCGGTGCCGGCATGGATGTTGGAGATCTGCCAGGTGGTGGGCGGAAACCAGGCATTGCCCTCGTCCCACATGGTATCGGCCAGTTCGGCAATCGCCGGTGCAGCGAGGTGGATGGGATTCCTGGCCAGATGCGGGTAGGCGATATGGCCTTGCACGCCCTGGATGCGCAGGGTCCCGGACAGGGAACCGCGGCGGCCATTCTTGATGGTGTCACCGAACTCGGCCGCGCTGGTGGGCTCGCCCACGATGCAATAATCGAGCAATTCGCTACGCGCTTTCAGGGTTTCGACCACGCGTACGGTGCCATCGGTGGCAGGGCCTTCTTCATCCGCGGTGAGCAGAAAGGCGATTGAGCCCATGTGATCGGGGTGGGCGGCCAGGAAGCGTTCGGTTGCCGTGACAAAAGCGGCGATCGAGCTTTTCATGTCAGCGGCACCGCGCGCATATAACTGGCCGTCGCGGATGGTTGGCTCAAACGGGGCGGACAGCCATTGATCCAGCGGCCCGGTCGGCACGACATCGGTATGGCCGGCAAAACAGACCAGCGGCGCGCTGGTACCCAGGCGAGCCCACAGATTATCGACGCCGTTGTGATTCATGCGTTCGATGTGAAAGCCGAGTTTTTCCAGGCGTGCGGCAACAATATCCTGGCAGCCCGCATCGTCGGGCGTCAGTGAATGCCGCTTGAGCAGTTCGACTGCAAGCGCCAGGGACTCGTTCTTGGGTGTTTCATTTGCCATGTCGGGTCACACTCCAAAAATGGCTTGATATTGGTCTTCGGCAAAACCGAGGTGGTAGCGACCGTCATGTTCCAGCACTGGCCGCTTGATCACGCTGGGCTGGGCCTGCATCAGGGCAATTGCACTGGCTTCGTCGCTGACGGCGGCTTTTTCCGCATCGGAAAGCTTGCGCCAGGTGGTGCCGCGCGTGTTGACCAAAGCCTGCCAGCCAGTCTCAGCCACAACCTTGCGCAACCAGGCCGCATCGACGCCCTGTTTCCTGAAATCGTGGAAGGTGCAATCAAGTGCGTGTCCGGCTAGCCAGGCGCGCGCTTTCTTGACAGTGGTGCAGTTGGGAATGCCAAAGAGTGTCATGCCATTCGGTCGCCGGCGGCAGAATCCGGCCGGGCGACGTAAAATCAGGAAAAGAACAATCTGCGATTCTACCCGACTGATGCATCCTGCCGTCCATTCTCATACCGCCCCGCCGCCGATTGGCGATCCCAGCCTGCGCTCGATTGGCCGGCTGTTTCCCTATTTGTGGGAGTTTCGCGGCCGCGTGCTGCTGGCGCTGGCACTGCTGATCGGCGCCAAACTGGCCTCGGTGGCGGTGCCGCTGGTGCTCAAGGAAATCATCGATGCGCTCGACAAGCCGCGGCCGGAACTGGTGCTGCCGCTTGCTTTCATCCTGGGTTACGGTGTGTTGCGTTTTGCCAGCACCACCTTTGCCGACTTGCGCGATGTGATTTTTGCCAAGGTGACGCAGCGCGCGATGCGCCGCATCAGCATGGCGGTGTTCAGGCATCTGCATGCCTTGTCGCTGCGCTTCCATCTGGAGCGCCAGACCGGCGGCATCACGCGCGACATCGAACGCGGCGCCAAGGCCATGTCGAGCCTGGTGGGTTACCTGCTGTCCCGCATCACGCCGACGCTGCTGGAAATCCTGATGGTCGCGGGCATCCTGTTCGTCAAGCTTGACTGGGTATTCGGGGTGATCACCCTGATCACCCTGGCGGCCTATATCGGTTTCACCATCACCATTACCGAATGGCGCACCCAGTTCGTGCGGCGTGCCAATGCACTCGACTCCGAGGCCTATGGCCGCGCGGTCGACAGCCTGCTGAACTACGAGACGGTCAAATACTTCGGCAACGAGCAATACGAGGCCAGGCGCTACGACAAGAGCCTGATCGAGTGGGAAGACATGTCGATGAAGTCGCAGCGCTCGCTTGGCATGCTGAACGCGGCGCAGGCCGGAGTCATTGCAATCGGCGTTACGCTGATGGTGCTGCGCGCGGCCAACGGCGTGGTCGAAGGCACGCTGACGATGGGTGACCTGGTCATGGTCAATGCCTTCCTGCTGCAGATGTTCCAGCCACTGAGTTTTCTCGGCGTGATGTATCGCCAGATCAAGGAGTCGATCACCGATGTCGAACGCATGTTCGCGTTGTTGAACCGGCCGCGCGAGGTCGAGGATGCAGCCGATGCGCGTGAACTCGAGGTGGCGTCGGGTGCGGTGACATTCGATCATGTCAGCTTTGCCTACAATCCCGACCGGCCGATTCTGCATGATGTGAGCTTCAGCATTCCCGCTGGCAAGACCGTAGCGGCAGTGGGTTCCAGTGGTGCCGGCAAGTCGACGCTGGCCCGCTTGCTGTTCCGTTTTTATGACATCGGCACGGGCAGCATCCGCATCGACGGCCAGGACATTCGCCAGGTGACGCAGGACAGCCTGCGTGCCGCCATTGGTGCCGTGCCGCAGGATACGGTGCTGTTCAACGACAGCATCTACTACAACATTGCCTACGGTCGGCCCGATGCCACGCGCGACGAAGTGGTCGAGGCGGCACGCGCCGCCCATATTCTTGAATTCATCGAAAGCCTGCCGCAGGGCTGGGACAGCGTCGTGGGCGAGCGTGGGCTGAAACTCTCGGGCGGTGAAAAACAGCGCGTAGCCATCGCCCGCACCTTGCTGAAGAACCCGGTCATCCTGATTCTGGATGAGGCGACTTCCGCGCTCGATACCAAAACCGAAAAGGCCATCCAGGCCGAACTGCTGGAAATCGCCCGCAGCCGCACCAGCCTCATCATCGCGCACCGCCTGTCCACCGTGGTCGAGGCCGACGAGATTCTGGTAATGGAAGCGGGCCGCATCGTCGAACGCGGACGGCATCCCGAACTGCTGGCGCAGAATGGTGTGTACGCCCACATGTGGGCATTGCAGCAGCAGGCCGAGGACGAAGCCGGCTGATGCCACGTCCTTCGACCAGGCTCAGGACAGGCCTGCTGCAGCCGGGCGTGCGGTGGCGCGAGGTGTGGGCGTGGGCCCTGTACGACTTCGCCAACTCGGGCTATACGACGGTGGTGATCACTGCGGTGTTCAGCGCCTACTTCGTGGGTGTTGTCGCCGGCAATGCGCCGTGGGCCACCTTCGCCTGGACGCTGGCCTTGTCCGTTTCCTACGCGCTGGTGATGCTGACCGCTCCCTTGATCGGCGCCTATGCCGATGCCCACGCCCGCAAGAAAGCGCTGCTGTGGCTGACCACGCTGGGCTGTGTCGGTGCCACCGCGCTGCTGTTTTTTGCCGCGCCGGGCGCACTCGCCTTGGCTATCGCAGCCCTGGTGATTTCCAATTATTTCTTTGGCACCGGCGAAAATCTGATTGCCGCGTTTCTGCCCGAACTGGCCCGGCCACGCTCGCTGGGCCGGGTCTCCGGCTGGGGCTGGGCCTTGGGCTATGTCGGCGGGCTGGTATCGCTGGGGGCGAGCCTGGCCTATATCAGCTGGGCGCAGGCCGCCGGGCAGGGCGCATCCGGGTTTGTGCCCGTGACCATGCTCATCACCGCCGCGATTTTTGCGCTGGCGAGCCTGCCCACGCTGCTGATGCTGCGTGAGCGCGCCACCCCTCAGGCTCAACACACGGTCCGCAGCGCCTGGGCGCAGGTGCGGCACACCTTGAGCCATTTACGTCATCTGCCTGATTTGAAGCGGTTTTTGATTTGTACGGTGCTGTACCAGGCAGGGACCCAGGCCGTCATCACCCTGGCGGCGATTTATGCCAGCCAGGTTTTCCATTTCGATACCCAGCGCACGATCCTGCTGGTGCTGGTGGTCAATGTCACCGCAGCGTTTGGGGCCTTTGTTTTTGGCCACGTGCAGGATCGCATCGGCCATGTTCGGGCGATTGCGCTGACGCTCGCCGGCTGGATCGCGATGGTGCTGCTGGCCTGGGCTGCGCCCGATGAGCGCATGTTCTGGGTGGCAGCCAATCTGGCCGGGCTCGCCATGGGCGCGTCGCAATCGGCCGGACGCGCCATGGTGGGCCTGTTGGCGCCGCCGGCGCAGCAGGCCGAATTTTTCGGGCTGTGGGGGCTGGCCGTCAAGCTTGCCTCCATCATCGGCCCGCTGACCTATGGCGTGACCAGTTGGATCACGCAGGGTGACCACCGCCAGTCGCTGCTCATCACGGGTTGTTATTTTGTTGCCGGCCTGTGGGTGTTGCGTGGCGTGCAGGCAGCGCGCGGCCATCGCGCCGCACGTCACTTTGCCCGGCTGGCAGACTGATCAATGGCCGATTTCAGCATCCATGAAACCGACTGGGCGCGGGACTCGGCAGACTTGAGTGTGGTGCGCCGGGCGGTTTTCATCGACGAGCAGAATGTGCCCGAATCGCTGGAATGGGACGAACACGACGCGACTTCGGCACACCTGCTGGCAAGGGCAGGCGACGGTGCGCCGATTGGCTGCGCCCGCCTGCTGCCGGATGGTCATATCGGCCGCATGGCGGTATTGCCGGTCTGGCGTGGACGCGGTGTGGGCCGCGCCTTGCTGGCGGCAGCGCTGGAAATGGCGCAGGCGCACGGCCATCGTGCGGTGAGGCTCAGCGCACAAACCCATGCCGCAGGGTTTTATGCGTCGGCCGGGTTTGTCGTGGAGGGGGCCGGGTACGAAGAAGCCGGCATCCCGCATCTGGCGATGTCGAAACCACTTGGCTGATCAAACCCACGGACCACGTGTTAAACGCTCATGCCGCCGCAGGCCTGGGCGGTATAACCCTGGCGGCGTACCTCGTCCAGTAGCGTGCCCATGCGGGTCCGATCGGAATTGTAGGCCACGATCATCAGATGCGTTTTGAGGTCGTTGAAGCGTGGCGCGATCACGCCGTCGATCGCCCGCATATGATCTTCAAGTTCGTGTCTCGCCTGTGGCCCCAGAGATTCATTGACATGGATGACTACATCGTTGATGTCCATGATCCACTCCTTGCAGTCCTGCAACATTGAGGGACTATTCATCATAGACCTTGCCTGAATATTGTGGAGATCAGCCCGTCGAACACGTGAAATTGCGTGGCTAGGCATTCGGTGTCTTATGCGCCCCCATCTCATGGGGAGTGGCCACGCCTGCTTCTGGCAACGGGTGCGGCCGTACCAGTGCATACCCCTGGGCGTGGTCAACGCCGAGTTCCTTGAGCAGGGCTAGCGTTGGCGCAGTCTCCGTGCACATGGCCACGGTTTCGATCGCCATCACGTGCGCCACCCGGTTGATTGCATCGGCCATGGCGCGCGTCAGGCGGTCTTCGACCATGGTGCGGATGAAGCTGCCATCGATCTTGAGAAAATCCACTGGCAGCTGCTTGAGGTAGGTAAACGAAGACATGCTGCTGCCGAAATTGTCCAGTGCGAACAGGCAGCCCTCGCGTTTGAGCGTCTGGATACATTCAATGGCACGGCTGAGGTTGGCGATGGCCGCAGTCTCGGAAATCTCGAAGCACAGCATGTCGGCCGGTACATCGTGCTCTATCAGCAGCCCGCACACGAATTCGGCCAGGCGCTCATCCTCAAGTGAACTCCCCGACAGGTTGATGGCAAATATCGGTCGCTTGTCCACCGGGGTGTGGCGCTGCAGCACCGCGTGGCGGCTGATCACCTCCCGCACCACCCAGCGGTCGATGGCAGGCATCAGGTTGTAGCGCTCCGCTGCCGGTACGAAGGCCATGGGTTCAATCACCCGTCCATCTTCCAGCAAGCGCAGCAGAATCTCATGGTGTGGGCGACCCTGGCTGTGCGTGGCGAGTGGTTCGATAAGCTGCTGATAGAGACGGAAGCGGTTGGCATCGAGGGCGTGGGTCAGGCGCGACACCCATTGCATCTGGGTTTGCTGCTGGGCGAGCAGGACATCGTCCGGCTGGTACAGATGTACCCGGTTGCGACCCTGTTCCTTCGCCGCATAGCAGGCCGCATCGGCGGCGGCGAGCGCGGCAGATACGCTGCCGGTGGTGGCGGACAGCGGCACCACGCCGATGCTCGCGCCGACCGCAAACGGCTTGCCTTCCCAGATGAAACGATAGTCCTGCGCCGTGTCGCGCAACGCCGTGGCGATGCGCAGCGCCTGATCCAGCGGGCAATGTTCCAGCAGCACACCGAATTCATCGCCACCCAGCCGTGCCAGGGTGTCCCGATCACGCAGCCGTTCATGCAGCCGTTCCGTAATCTGCCGCAACAACTGGTCGCCCGCAGCATGGCCACAGGTATCGTTCACCACCTTGAAGCGGTCGAGATCAAGATAGAGCAGGGTGTACGCCTCGCCATTGCCACGGGTTTCGATGAGTATGCGTTCCAGCCGGCGCTCGAACTCCTGCCGGTTGACCAGGCCGGTGAGCGCATCGTGCGTGGCCTGGTACGAAAGCATGTGCCTCAGGGCCTGTGCTTCGGAGACGTCGCGGAACACGATCACCGCGCCATTGACCTGTTCCGTTTCAGGTCCGGTCTCACGCAATGGCCGCACCGAATATTCCGCCGGGAAGGAACTGCCGTCCTTGCGCCAGAGCAGTTCCACCAGTCCATGGGCGGGCTGATCCTTGCGGAAGGCATCGTAAACAGGACAGGCTTCGGTCGGGTAGGTACTGCCATCGGCATGGGTGTGGTGTATCAGGCTGTGCATCTCGCGCCCCAGCAGTTCGCCGCGGGCATAGCCGAGCATGGCCAGCGCGGCCTCGTTGACGAAGGTGCAGCGGCCTTCGCTGTCGAGCCCGTAGATGCCTTCGCCGGCCGACTCAAGCAGCAGGCGGAAGCGTGCTTCACCCGCGCGCAGAGCCCGTTCGGCCTGGTGACGTTCGTCGATTTCCTTTACCAGGTTGACGTTGGCCGATCTGAGCATTTCGGTCTGTTTTTCCAGTTCGTCAGTGCGTTCGGCCACCAGCCGCTCAAGATGACGGCGGTGAAAGTCGAGTTCCGCCTCACGGCGCTTGTCCTCGGTGATGTCGATCAGCACGCCCTGCAGGAACAGGGGTACGCCAGCTGCATCGTGCACCACGCGGGCTTCATCCCGGAACCAGCGCGGCGCACCGTTGCGCATCAGCAGGCGATATTCGCAATGCAGCGGCTCGCCGGTTTCGTAACAGTGGGCGAAGTCCGCGAGCACCCGTGCCTGATCGTCCGGGTGAATGTGGTTGAGTACGCCATCCGGGTTTGCCAGCCATTCGTCCTGGGAATAGCCAAGCTGCTGAATCTGCGGGCTGACGTAGATCAGGTTGCCGGGAACGTCCAGGGCGGCGGTGAAGATGATTGCCGGAATCTGTTCGACCAGGGAACGGTACTGTGCCTCGGCCTGGACCAGCCGGGTTTCGGCGTGCCGCTTTTCCTGCAGCATCTGCCGCTCGCGCAGTACACGCTGAATGACGGCGGGCAGCAGTTCCAGATATTGGCGGTTTGTATCCTTGACCAGATAGTCCTGCGCACCGCGCCTCATGGCTTCGACCGCGACGGAGGCATTGTCGGCACCCGTCAGCATCATCACCGGCACCGGGATCTCGCCCAGATCGTTTTTCAGCGCAGCCAGAAACTCCAGACCATTCATGTCAGGCAGATGGAAGTCGAGCAGCACGCAGTCCGGTTTTTGCCCATGTGCGAGTTGCAGTCCCTCTCCACCGGATTCGGCCTCGGTGATGATGAATTCGAAATCCGCGTTCTGCACGAGCGCGCGGCGGCAGGCCATGCGGTCGACCATGTCGTCCTCTACCACGAGCACGCGGATCTGCGGTCTGGTCATAGCGGGATTTCGCTGATGGTCCAATAGGCGTTGATGGTGCGCATGACTTCGACGAACTGCTGGTAGATCACCGGCTTGGCCATGTAGCCGGCAACCCCCAGATTGAAGCTCGCCACCTTGTCCTGCTGTTCCTGCGAGGTGGTGAGCACCACCACCGGGATGGCCTTCAATGCATCATCCTGCTTGTCCACCTGCAGGAACTCGATGCCGCTCATGACGGGCATATTGAGGTCGAGCAGAATCAGGCAGGGCTTTTCATTGTTGGGATCGCGCAGGTAGGCCAGCGCTTCCTCGCCGTTTTCCCGGATCACCAGAGGGTTGGTGACGTTCAGGTCCTTCAGCGCACGCTTCACTGTCATGGCGTCCACTTCGTCGTCCTCGACCAGCAGGATGGTCTGATTGGGGATTCTCATTATGTTTTTCCTTTGTTTGCATGAGTGCTTGTTTTATTTTTGGGCAGGGTGAAGAAAAAGGTGCTGCCTTCACCCATCCTGGATTCAACCCAGATCCGTCCACCGTACATCTCCACGATCTTCTTGACCAGGGAAAGGCCGACACCGGTGCTTTCCACCTTGTCGCGCGGGACGAGGGTCTGAAACAACTGGAAGATGCGGTCGAAATGCCGTTCTTCAATCCCCGGGCCATTGTCGGCCACGCTGAACGTCCATTCGCTGCCCTCGGCGACGCAGCCGAAGCGGATTTTGCCTTCGGGTTTGTCCATGTATTTGATGGCATTGGAAAGCAGGTTCTGGAATACCTGCTGGATGCGGGTCGGTTCGGTCACGATGGTGGGCAGGGGCGTTTCGATGGTCACTGCGATGTTCGGCGGTGGCGCCAGCAGGTCGATGATTATCTGCACCAGGTTGTTGAGATCCACCGGGGTGGCGGTTTCCTTGACCCGGCCGACCCGTGAATACAGCAGAATGCCGTCGATCAGACTGTCCATGCGGTGCACGCGGCTGACCAGGAGGCGCATGTGTTCCTTGCCCTCGGCG
>JANJUT010000105.1 GCA_024710445.1 Thiobacillus sp. | reverse complement strand
GTCGCGCGCCATCGCGCCGAGGCGGCGGCTGAAGGACTCGCGTTCGAAATCGGCGATGTCGAGCAGTTCGCAGATGCGCTCGAAGCAGCAGCCTGACCGCCCAGAATGCGTGCCAGGGTATCGGGTAACATGCTGATTCGGCCACTCGCCACGGCAACACGCCGGGTATCGTCCTTGTCCGCCACGTCGACCATCACTGCGCGGCCACTTTCGTCAAAATGGGTAAACTCGCTCATGCTCAGGAACCTTATCGATAATTCCCGCATCGTAAACGAAATGCTGACACCTGCCCCCATCCCGACCTGCTAATGCTGCGCATCCTTCTTGCCCTAACCCTGGCGATTCAACCTGTAGCCGCCGCCGACCTGCCTGATCTGGGCGAAGTATCCCGGCAATATTTTTCCGACCAGGAGGAATCCACACTGGGGCGCACCATCATGCGCGATGTCTATGCAGACCCGCGCTACCTGGACGATCCTGAAATTGAAAGCTATCTCAGTCAACTTGGCTACAAGCTGGTCTCCGTCAGCACGCGCAACCAGCGCGAGTTCACATTCTTTGTAGTCAACGACCCAAGCATCAACGCCTTTGCCCTGCCAGGTGGCAACATCGGCGTCCACACCGGCCTGCTGCTCGCAGCGCAAAGTGAATCCGAACTGGCAAGCGTGATCGCACATGAAATCTCCCATGTCACCCAGGATCACATTGCACGCATGGTCGCCGCGCAAAGCCAGAGTTACTGGCCCACCATGGCTGCGCTGGCGCTGGCCATTCTGGCATCGCGCTCGAATGCCAATGTGGCGAGTGCAGCCATCGCCTCCACCCAGGCGCTATCGATCCAGAACCAGCTTAACTACAGTCGCGATTACGAGCGCGAAGCCGATCGCCTGGGCTATGAGATGCTGTCCCGCGCCCATTTCGATCCGCGCGGGATGAGCGGATTCTTCAACCGCCTGCAGCGCGCCAGCCGGTTTTACGACAGCAGCGCACCTGCCTATCTGCGTACCCACCCCCTCACCAGCGAACGTATCGCCGACATGGAGTCGCGCAGCGAATCTGAACCGTATCAGCAGATACAAGACAGCCTCGATTTCCAGCTGGTGCGTGCTCGCCTGCGCGCCCAGGAAAACAGTCCGGATGATGCCGTGCTTGCAATCCGCAATACACTCAAGGAAAAGCGCTACAGCAACGAAACGGCCGAACGTTACGGCCTGATCATTGCCTTGCTGCGTGCACGACAATTCAAGGAGGCTGAAGCCGAAGTGCAAAAACTGCCCGCAGGAAAAAGCAGCAGTCCCATGATCCAGCAACTGGCTGCCCACACGGCATTTACTGCAGGAAATTCAACGCTGGCACTGCAGCGATATCAGACGGGAAGTGAAATCCACCCGGGCTACCGTCCCTTGCAATACGGCTATATAAGCGCATTGCTCGCCTCAAACCGGAGTGGCGACGCGCTGAAACGGGTCGACAAACAACTCGCGCTGTATCCACTCGACCGACGGTTGTGGCGCCTGGCCGCCCAGGCTCACGCCCAACTCGGCCACCGCCTGCTGGGACATCGTGCGCAGGCCGAAGCGGCTGCGTTGAGTGGAAATCTGATTGCCGCGATCGAATACATCACGCTCGGCATCAAGGCAGCCGACGGCAGTTTTTATGACCTGTCGGCGGCCGAAGCACGGCGACGCGAATGGCAAGAGATCGAAAAATCCCAACGGAAAAGTTAGGCCATGAACCCGGAACCCCTGTATCTGGCAGGCCTGGTAGGAATTTACCCCGCGCTTTTAACGTAAAAATTCATGGTTTGCCTTGCGTGGCAAAAACTAATTCCACTATGCTATGTCTCATCCATCACTGGATAGCGTTCACTGCACGGCAACCCCAAGCGGCAAGCGCTTTCATCACCACGTAAATAATTAGGAGGATGACAATGCGAAAGTTGCATCAGTTAGCAACAGCCTGCGCAATCAGCGCCATCATGCTGTCGGGTAATGTGCTTGCACAGGCTGCAGCCACCCCCAAAGTAGAGTCAGGCAAGGACATCGCGTTCAACCGCACCAAGGGTAACTGTCTGGCATGTCATGGCATGCCTACCGTGCCTGATGCGGAATCCACCGGTCTGTATGGCCCACCCCTGATTGCCATGAGCGCGCGCTACCCCGACAAGGCCAAGCTGCGCGCCCAGATCTGGGACGCAACCGCGGTCAACCCTGCCTCCTCCATGATTCCGTTCGGCAAGCACGGCGTGCTGACGGAACAGGAAATCGATAAAGTGACCGACTTCGTATACGGTCTGTAATGAATCACCCGCCGCATTTCAATAAGGAGACTTGCTAATGAATGCACTTCGTAGAAACGTACTGAAAAGCGCCGCTGGTGCAGGTACTGTAGCCGTGGCCGTGGCCGCGGGATTAATGAAGCCTACGCTGGCCCTGGCTGGCGCGCCTCGCAGCGCCTTCGAGGCCAAAAACGTCGGCGATGCCCTCAAGGGCATGGGTGCAACCGCGCCAGCCGACTCCAAGGACATTGCCATCAAGGCGCCTGATATCGCTGAAAACGGCGCCGTCGTGCCGGTGGAAGTGACCAGCAACATCGCTGGCACCACAACCATTGCCATCATGGCCGAGAAAAATGCATCCCCGCTGATTGCTGACTTCGACCTGTCGAGCGGCGCGCTGGGCTTTGTCTCCACCCGTATCAAGATGGGGCAAACCTCACTGATTCGTGCTGTGGTCACAGCTGGCGGCAAGTCCTATACCGCGGCCAAGGAAGTCAAAGTCACCATTGGCGGCTGCGGCGGCTAATTGCAGCCGACTTCGCATAGCGAATTAGCTGAACTGAACATTTTTAGGAAAGGAAAGCCAAATGGCTGAACCCATGCGTATTCGTGCCACGATGTCCGGCGACGTAGCCGATGTCAAAGTGCTGATGAACCACCCGATGGAAACGGGCCTGCGTAAAGATTCCAAGACAGGGAAACTGATACCGGCCCACTACATCACCGATGTAACCGCCAGCGTCAATGGCACCAAGGTGCTGGACGCCGGCCTCTCCGGCGGCATTTCCAAAAACCCCTACCTGGGCTTCAAGGTCAAAGGCCCCAAAGCCGGTGATAAAGTCGTGGTCACTTGGGCTGACAACACAGGCGACAAGAACAGCGCCGAAGCCACCATCAGCTAAGCTGGGCAGCACACGAGCGGGGCGACAGGCCCCGCTCCCGTTTTATTCATCAGGTTTCAGGAGGACGGCATGAAACAACAAATCATTATGAAACTGCTGACGGGCATGGCCGGATTGAGCATCGCGCTGGGTGCGGCCACGGCACACGCAACCCCCGAGTCGGACAGACAGGCGCTCATCAAGTATTACACGCAAAAATATCCCAACGTGAAGCTGGAAGACTATGTCTACGGCGCGCTGGCATTTGATCCGGACAGCATGGCCCAGTATGAAGCCATCATGGAATTCCCGCCTTACATGTCCGAAATCGAACAAGGCCGCAAAATGTGGGAAACCCCGTTCAAGAATGGCAAGACCTATGCTGATTGCCTGCCAAACGGTGGCAAGCAGATTGCCGGCAATTACCCCATGTTCGATGAAGCCCAGGGCAAGGTTGTCACCTTGAAGAACGCCATCAACGATTGCCGTACCGCCAACGGCGAGGCAGCCTACGGCTATAGCGATGCCAAGACCATGGGACTGCTCACGTCCTACATGCGCACCCTGTCCGATGGCATGTTGATGAACGTCAAGGTCGAAGGCCCCAAGGCCACGGCAGCATATGAAGACGGCAAGAAAACCTTCTTCAGCCGCAATGGCCAGCTCAACTTTGCCTGCGCCAGCTGCCACGTGCAGAATGCCGGTTCCCGCCTGCGCTCCGAACTGATCTCACCGGTTGTCGGCCAAACGGTGCACTGGCCGGTATTCCGCGGCGGCGAGCGACTGACCACGCTGCAGGATCGCTATGTTGGCTGCTTCAAGCAGGTGCGTGCCGTATCGCCCACACCAGGCAGCGCCACCATGAACAACCTGGAGTATTTCCATTCCGCGATGTCCAACGGGCTGCCGATGAAGGCCTCGGTGTTCCGCAAGTAAGCGGACAGAAGCCAGAAAAAGCCCGGGTGACCGGGCTTTTTCATTGATGGATATCATCCTGGTGGTCTGCTTTCGAAATAGGGGGACTAAATGAAACGGATGGGTTTTTTCGCAGGGCAAGGCGCGAGGAGGCGACATAGCTGGCTCTATGGCAACGACGCGCAACGCCGCCATGCGGAAAAAGACGCCGTTTCATGTTCCGGTATTCCGAAAGCAGACCACTAGTATGAGCCGGAGCTACCATTTACCCGCAGCGCACTAAAAATAACCATGCAACATACGCACCACCAAACAATTCATCCCTTGAGGAGAGACATATGCACATGAACCGTCGCGAGTTTTTGCAACT
>JANJUT010000068.1 GCA_024710445.1 Thiobacillus sp. | reverse complement strand
TCGGGCTGGCTGGGCCTGCCCAAGGAGGCCAGCGCCGCTTTCGTGATGGGATTCCTGCGGCGCGATTTTGGCGCGACCGGGCTGTTCGCGTTGAGTCATGAACTGTCGGCCATCCAGGCCGTAGTCGGGATGGTGACGCTCACCCTGTTCGTGCCGTGCATCGCCAGCGTGATGATGATCATCAAGGAGCAAGGGACGAAAATCGCCATGGCCATGCTGGCCCTCATCATCCCGTTCGCCTTCTTTATTGGCGGGGTACTCAATCACTTGCTGCGCGCAGTATGGGGGGCGGGAGCATGAGTCCGGCTGATCATATTGCCCGCGTCCCGCTCAGCTTTTTGCTGCCCGGTGCGCATGCCCATGTCGATGACCTCGACGAAGCCATCGAGTCCACTCAACGCGAGCAACTGGTCGCGTATGGCCTCGCGCCCAACCGCCCACTGATCGTGCTGCAGCAGCGCCCGATGACCATCGTGATGGTCGACGAGGTCGAACTCGCACTGGAAGCCAGCGTTGCGCGCCACGTCTGGGTGAAGCGGCGATAAGTATGCCAGTGCACCCAGTTCTATTCACATCATGGAAACACCCTGGCACACCGTGAAGCCTTCAGCCCGGTACGGGTTGCCAACTGCGCGGACCAGCTTCAACCCCGTACGGTCTTAACAGCCCACAGGTACGATCTGCTTTTCAGCCCAAACACTCACGCGCACGGATGGCTTGTAGCCATCCGTGCGCGTGAGCATCAAAAACTACGCGCTTCCTGTGATTAAAAATCCGCCTTGGCACGCAGGGCCAGAATCGTGATGCTATCGACCGAACCATCACCACCCGGCCGGCTGATCCATTGCAGGCTGGGCGACAACCGGAAGTTGTCATTGACCTGCCAGGAATAGAACAGCTCGACTTGCCTTTCCACACCACTGAGCGTGAATCCAAAATCGAGGATGAGATGTTGTGCCACCTGCTGGTCAACGGAAAATCCAAAACCGCTATGGCGTTCGGTACGGGAATCCAGTTCATTGGCATAAGGTGTCGCCCGGCCATTGCTCCAGGCATACAGGCGATACGTCCCCGTCAGACCACGCAGCGCCATTCCGAACAATACATGAACACCATCAACCCTGTAGCCTGCTTGAATGAGGCGCTTGGCCGACCCGTTATGCAACAGCAAATTCAGACAGGGCCAAAAGAATTCCCGCATGAGCACCATACGCCCAGCCGCCGTTTCCACCGAAACCCTGCGCGACACCACGCCAATATGGAAGCCTTCAGCGCCAACTGGCGGGCCATGGCCGCCCCCCCCCCAGACTCTTCGGATTACTGAAAAAACAAGCTCAGTCGCACGCAGACATTCCGCCTGATCGACAACACATTCTCCATCACGCCCCTGACCGATGCACCCGCGCACCTGCTGCAGACCACCGCCCGAGCCGCAGAAGGCCATAGTGTTGCCGGCAATTCCAACTGCGCCCAAATCCATACAGCCCGTGTGGAGCGCCCGGCGCAAAGAGAACTGGATCAACATGTTCGGCCCGGATTTCAGATGAAATAAGCCGTTTCACACCCAGCCTGCGCAAATTGCACAACACGCGCACATTAGCCACCTCTGGCTGAGTGTTGACTTATTTAATGGGAATTATTATCATTAACTATACGTAACCGACTTGGGCCTGATTCTGCTTCGTCAGGTCCGCGTCTTCCCAGCCAGCCAACGGGCACTCCGCCCCGGTAGCCAGCCAAAACCCAAGGTTTTTGGTCCTATTGATAAGGAGTCGCCCATGCATTTCCCCCCCCAATTAGCCCTTTTGGCGCTCGCCGCCAGTCTCTCGACCCCCGCCCTCGCCGCGGAATATCCCATCGGCGCTCCGCAGCAGCGCAACGGCCTGGAGATCGCCGCTGTCTACCTGCAGCCGGTGGAAATGGAATCCGTGATGGGGCACCAGATGCTGCCCGCCTCCAAGGCCGACGTACACCTGGAGGCCGACATCCACGCCCTGGACAGCAACCCCAACGGCTTTGCCGAGGGCGACTGGATTCCTTACCTGCTGATCAAGTACGAGGTCTGCAAGCAGGGCGGCGAATGCGTCAAGGGCGACTTTCTGCCCATGGTGGCGAGTGACGGCGCGCATTATGGCGACAACGTCAAGCTGATGGGACCGGGCAAGTACACGCTGAAATTCACCATTCTGCCGCCCAACGATCCGGCGAACCACAACGGCCACCACTTCCACCGCCATACCGACCGCCTGACCGGCGTGCGGCCGTGGTTCAAGGCGTTCAGCGTCGATTACGACTTCACCTTCGCCGGCATCGGCAAGAAGGGGGGCTACTGATGCGCCGGCTCAAACCCCTGGTCCTGGCCCTGGGTCTGGCCGGCGGCCTGCCCGCGGCCGCTGCCGAACTGCCCGCCGAAATCGCCCAGGCCCTGCAGCAAATGCAGGCGCGCCTGAACCGCCTGGAGGCGCGTAACGCAGAACTGGAGCGCCAGCTCGCCCCCGCCCCCGCGCTGGAAGATCGCGTCAAGCAGCTGGAGGCCGCCAACGCGAAGATGGAGGAATCCCTCACCAGCGAGCGCCTGTCGCAGGACGAGCCGGAGATCGCCACCCGCCTGAAGGCGGTGGAGTTCCAGGCCCTGGGCATGCAAAAGCAGGCGCGCATGGTGGAATCGCTGGAGGGCATCGCCGCCGGCGTGTCCTTCACGACACTGGCGCAACGCGCCAGTAGCGGCGCGACCACCACGGGCGATTCGGAAAGCCAGCTCTCGTGGCGCGGCGACGCCCAGGTCAGCCTGCCCGGCGGCAGCCTCGGCACCACCGAAGGCAGCCTGTTCTTCCACTTCCGCATGGGCCAGGGCGAGGGCCTCGCCACCCTCAATCCGATGTTCTCGGTGCCCAACGCCACCGCCTTCCAGCTCGGCGCCGGCACGGATGCGCTTGCGGACGACGCCTCGCCGATCCTGGCCCAGGCCTGGTACCAGCTCAGCGTGCCGCTCGACGACCGGCCGCTCGACACCAGCCGCCAGCACCTGGAGGTCAACTTCGGCAAGATCGACCCCTTCCTGTTCTTCGACCAGAACGCCGCCGCCGACGACGAGACCGTGCGCTTCATGAACCTCACCTTCGTGCACAATCCGCTGCTGGACGCGGGCGGCGCGGCCGGCGTCGACGCCTACGGCTTCACCCCCGGCGTGCGCCTGGCCTATGTCAACGACACCCAGGCGCCGCTGGGCTGGGGCGCCTCGCTCGGCGTGTTCGGCTCCGGCAGCGGCGCGGCCTTCAGCGACAGCCTCAAGCAGCCCTTCGTCATCGCCCAGCTCGAGACGTCGCAGCGCTTCTTCGGCGGCCTTTCCGGCACCTACCGCGTCTACGCCTGGCGCAACGGCCGCGCCCTGCACCACGATGGCGTCACGCTGGAGGCACAGAGCGGCTGGGGTGTCTCCGCCGACCAGCGCGTGGGCGACGGCATCACGCTGTGGGGCCGCTACGGCCAGGGCGCGCAAGGCAACCCGGCGTTCGACCGGGCGCTCACGCTGGGCGCGGAATTCTCCGGCAACTATTGGAATCGCGGCGGCGACGGCCTCGGCGTCGGCGTCGGCTGGCTCGCCGCCTCGGACAGCTACAAGACCGCCAACCCCGGCGTGTCCGGCGCCGAGCAGCTCGCCGAGTTGTACTACCGCTGGCGCGTGAACCCGCAGTTCGAACTGTCCCCGGACTACCAGTTCATCCGCCGCGCGGGCAGTGACGGTGGCGTCGACGACGCCCACATCCTGGGCCTGCGCGCCCAGCTCACCTTCTGAGGCCACGCCCATGACGCATCTGAAACGCACCCTGCTCATTCTCGGTCTGGCACTGGGCGCGCCGTCCGCGCATGCCTCCGGCCTGCCCGTCTACACCGTGGTGGCCAAGGATGGCCGGCTCGACCCCGCCGTGCTGCAGGTGTCCGCCGGGGTGCGCTTCAAGATCGTCATCCGGAACGAGGGCAACGACGCAGTCGAGTTCGAGAGCCTGCAACTGCGCAAGGAAAAGGTGCTGGCCCCCGGTGCCCAGTCCTTCCTGGTGATCGCGCCCCTGAAACCCGGCAGCTACGACATCTTCGACGAGTTCCACCCCGACACGTCGAAGGGACGCATCGTAGCGCGATGAGGGGCGCCGCCATGATCCGGGAGACAGGCCATGTGTGAGCGCCACGAAGCCATCGCACCCTCTCCTGGCCCTTCGGGGAGGACAACCCGCCGCAAGCTATGGGAACTGGAGGATAAGTACCACTGCCCGGTGGTGGGTACCTGCCTGAACCTCGACGACCTGCGCAAGGTCGCGCGCAAGACCGGATTCAACGGGCGCGAATTCGACACCTACCGCCTGCACGTGGAGGCGGTCTCGCTGTCCTGTGAACGCAACGAGGCGGCCGAGATCATGCACAAGCTCATGGACCGCAAGTTCGCGCTGCACCTGGCCCACTTCGACAAAGCCAAAAGCGACGCCGAGGTGCGCGCCCTGTGGCGGCAGCACCTGGACCGTGGCGAAGCGGCCGGCGCGATGTGGGCCGCCATCACCCACAGGCACACGAGCGGCGAGACCCGCCAGCGCATCTACGAGGACATCCACATGCTCTCGCACCAGGTGGGTGCGGGCCAGGCGGCCGATCTGCGCCGCATCGAAACGCTGGAGCGCGAGCACGCCGACCTGCAACGCCAGGCCCGGCGCGATGCCGAACGTCAGGCACGGGAACTGGCGGACAAGGCCGCGCGCATCCGCCAATTGGAGGGCGAGGTCGGCGCAGGCCTGGAGCACGCCGAGGCCACCCGCGCCCTGCGCGCGCGTTTGGAGGCGCTAGAGTCGGACAGCGCCATGATGGCGATGAAGCGCCGTCAGGTGGCCCTCGAAACGGAGGCCTGGCGGCTGCGTGAAGATGCCGCCCGCGCCGCCGCGCTCGACGAAGAAAACCGGCGCCTGCGCACGGAGCGCGACGAGGCTCTGGCCGAGCGCGACGCCCTGGAAAGCGTCTGGCTCGCCGAGAAGCGCGCCGGCCAGCCCGGCTGCGCCGGCGGTTGCACGACCTGCCCGGCGCCGCTCGCCGGACGCTGCGTGCTGTGCGTCGGCGGCCGCACCGCGCTGGTCGCACAGTACCGCCAGCTCGCCGACCGCCTCGGCG
The DNA here is from genome assembly GCA_024710445.1 of Thiobacillus sp. GTDB lineage: Bacteria > Pseudomonadota > Gammaproteobacteria > Burkholderiales > Thiobacillaceae > Thiobacillus. The sequence continues at coordinate 1,240 of JANJUT010000068.1, read as the reverse complement.
TGCGCCTGATCCACCACGACGGCGGCCGCGAAGAGGCCCTGTCGCGCCTGCCCGACCTGCTCGCCGCCTCCGACGCGGTGATCTGTCCCACCGGCTGCGTCAGCCATCCCGCCTATTACCAGTTGAAGCGCCACTGCAAGCAGGCCAACAAACCCTGCGTGCTGGTGAAAAGTTTGGGCGTGGCGAGTTTCGCCGCCGCCCTCACCCGCCTGGCCGAGGGCCAGGCCGAGATACAAGGGGGTTGAACCATGGGTAATGCCGCCTTCATCGTCTGGCGCGAGACCATCGAAGCCATGCTGGTCATCGGCATCCTGCACGGCTGGCTCAGCGCCCAGTCGGGCTTGGCGCCCGAGCAGCGCCGCCGCGCCTTCGGCTGGCTGTGGGGCGGTGTGGCGGCCGGACTCGCGCTGGCCGGCCTGCTGGCGCTGACCCTGCTGGGCATCCAGGCCTGGGCCGACGATGCCACCCTGGAAGGGTTCCAGGCCGGCATGCCGCTGGTCGCCGCCACGCTGATCTTCCAGATGGTGGTATGGATGCGCCGCCACGGCGCTGGCTTGAAACGCGAACTGGAGGCTGGCATGTCCGCCGCCGCCCAGCGCGCCCACTGGGCCGGCATGGCGATCTTGGCTGCCATCGCCGTGGGGCGCGAGGGAGCGGAGACGGTGATCTTCTTGTACGGCGCGGCCGGCAGCGATTCGGGGGCCGCGCTGCTCGCCGGCGGCGGCGCGGGCTTCCTGCTCGCACTGGCGGTGTACGCGGTGCTGGCGCGCGGCGCCCGCTGGTTCTCCTGGCGCGCCTTCTTCCGGGTGACGGAAATCCTGCTGCTCTTGCTGGGCGGCGCGCTACTGGTCGACGGCGTCGACAAGCTGATCGGCCTGGAGATTCTGCCGCCGCTGGCCGACCCGCTGTGGGATGCCGGCTTCCTGCTCGACGACGGCGGCCGCGTCGGCGGCCTGCTGGCCGCCTTCACCGGTTGGCGCGCCCAGCCCGCCGGCCTGAGCTACCTGGCGCTGGCGGCTTGGTGGACGCTGGCCGCGCTGCTGACCTTACGCGCGCAGCCAGCGGGGAAACGGCGTTGAGTACCGTGACCTGCCCCTCCTCGCCCATGGAAAAAAACGCAAGCCTCGCCCGCCTGGGCCTCGCCATGCGCCGTAACCGCAGCGCCATCCTCGGCGTGCAATGGACGGTGGTGCTGTTTTACATCGTGCTGGTGGCGCTGCCCGCCTTTCTTCCCCTGCCC
>JANJUT010000057.1 GCA_024710445.1 Thiobacillus sp. | reverse complement strand
CCCGACCGACGGTATCGTGACCATCAACCGGGTGATTTTGAAGCCCGAATACACGGTGGATGACTTGCAGGAACGCGTGGCGTTCCTGTGCGAAAACGTCAAGACCTATCATTCCGATACCGGCTTTGTCGGCGGCTTTGTTGCCCTGAACTCGGGTGCGGTATCCAACGAGGGCTCGACCATCGGCCAGCCGGTCGAGAGCCCGATGAAGGGCAAGGAAGCGCTGATCGTGACGTTCTGGACCACCTTCGAGAATCACGAGCAGTCGCACCGTTCCGAGACGTTCCAGCCCCTGTTCCAGAAAGTGCTGGACCTGTGCGAGAACGGCAACGAGGAAATCGCCTACGAAATGCTATGGTCCGGCAAGGCCTACGGCCCGGAAGAAATTGAGGCTGCGCGCAAGGCCAAGGAGCAGTACGCCGCGGCCTGATAAAGGCCCTGGCAAAGAAAAACGGCGGGTTTTCCTGCCGTTTTTTGTGTTTGACTATCTGACACACCTGAATCGGTCATTTCGCGGATAACGCGCACCGTTGTTCCGTTCAAGCAATGACTTCGAATGATGGCAGGCTTCATGACGCGTCTTCCATGACGCGTGAATACTGGCCGTCTCGTGCCAGACCGTTCAGATGGCAGCGTTTCAGCAGGGCTTTCTGGGCGGCTTCAGCATTGTTTTCCTGTCCTTGCCACGCGGCCAGAACCGGCGCCTGCAAGGCGCGCCCATATGAAAAGCTGACTTGCCAGGGCTGCGGCCCCATCGCATTCATGGCATTCAAATGGTCAGTCGCATCCTCGGCGCTCTGTCCGCCGGACAGGAACACGATTCCGGGAACCGCAGACGGCACATAGCGCCGCAGGCAGCGCAGCGTGGCTTCGGCCACCTCCTGGACGCCGGCCTGCTGCGGGCACTTCTTGCCGGCAATTACCATATTCGGCTTCAGCAGCATGCCCTCGAACACCACATGATGAGCATCCAGTTCGGCAAAGACCGCTTCCAGCGTCCGTGCCGTCACGATTTCGCATCGTCCGATATCGTGTGTGCCATCCATCAGTACCTCAGGCTCCACTATCGGCACCAGATCAGCTTCCTGACAAAGGGCGGCGTAACGCGCCAGTGAGTGGGCATTGGCGCGTATGCCATAGGCAGACGGGATGCCGTGCTCGTCGATGTCGATCACGGCGCGCCACTTGGCGAATTGCGCGCCCAGTTTCTTATATTCGGCGAGCCGCTCACGCAAGCCATCGAGGCCCTCGGTTACCCGGTCTCCGGGACACAGTGCCAGCGGCTTGGCGCCCTTGTCCACCTTGATGCCTGGAATGATCCCCCGGCTGGCCAGAAGCTTTGGAAAAGGCGTGCCATCGCGGGTGCTCTGGCGCAGGGTTTCTTCAAACAGGATGACACCACCGACATAGCGCTCGATTCCATCGGCCGAGAACATGATTTCACGGTAGCGCCGGCGATTTTCCTCGGTGGACTCCACTTTTATCGTATCGAACCGTTTCTTGATGGTGGGGCTGCTTTCATCTGCCGCCAGCACACCTTTCTGTCTGGCGACGATGGCGTTTGCCACTGACTTGAGTAGATCGATATTCATGGACTGTGCTCCCTCTGAAAAATAAAAAGGTCATGTCAGGCCTGGCGATTCATGGACCTTGGACAAGCCGCTTATCTGTTCACTTTAGTCCTGAATTATTCGTTGTCTTCTGCCGTGCGTGTTTGCGGTGATGGGGGATAATCTTTCGCTATGTCAGCAAACTCATTTCCTCCGGCCATCTTCCTGATGGGCCCGACCGCCTCGGGCAAGACTGCGCTTGCCGTCAGCCTGGTCGAGCGTTTTCCGCTTGAAATCATCAGCGTCGATTCGGCGCTGGTCTATCGTGACATGAACGTCGGCACGGCCAAACCCGATGCCGCCACGCTGGCGCGGGCGCCCCATCATCTGCTGGATATCCGCGATCCCACCGAAAGCTATTCGGCTGCTGCATTTTGCGAGGATGCGCGGCACCTGATGGCCGACATCGTGGCACGCGGCAAGGTGCCGTTGCTGACAGGCGGCACCATGCTGTATTTCCGTGCGCTGCTGCAGGGGCTCGATGATTTGCCGCGTGCCGATCCCGTCTTGCGGCAAGTGCTGGAAAAAGAAGCAGCAGATCGCGGCTGGCCGGCGTTGCATGGCGAACTGGCACAGGTTGACCCGGTGACCGCCGCACGGCTGGCGCCGAATGATTCCCAAAGAGTGGGGCGTGCACTGGAAATCTTTCGATTGACCGGACAACCCATGTCGGCCCAACTCGACAAGGCGCAAACCGTGTTGCCTTTCCGCGTGCTGCAACTGGCGCTGATCCCGTCCGACCGGGCCATTCTGCATCAGCGTATTGCCGAACGCTTCGACGCCATGCTGGCCGAAGGTCTGCTCGATGAGGTGGCAGCCCTGCGCCAGCATTACGCACTCAACGCTGATCTGCCCGCCATGCGCGCGGTTGGCTATCGCCAGGCGTGGGCGTATCTCGATGGTGAAACAGACCTGAATGGTTTGCGCGATCAGGGCATCGCCGCCACCCGCCAGCTCGCCAAACGGCAGCTGACCTGGTTACGTTCGTGGCCCGGTGCCGTGGTACTGGATGCGCTGGCGGATGATCTCGATGCGCAAGCCGCCGAGCGGGTTGCGTGTCATCTGGCAGCGGATGCGGATTAATCCGGGGTGGTGGTTTTGACCGTGGCGCGTACATGCCCGCGGTGCAGCCGGATCCTGATGTTGTCGCCTGACTGGAGTGTGGACGCATCCTGCACGACCGCGCCGTTTTCCAGCTGAACGATGCTGTAGCCACGCGCCAGCACGTCTTCGGGGCTGAGGTGGTCAAGGCTGCTGCTGAGGCGTGCCAGGGTGAGCTGACGCTGCATGAGGCCATTCTGAATGGCGCGCCGCGATCGTGCGGACAGTGCATCCAGCCCGAGTTGCTCACGCCGGATGGCATGCCGCGGCGTCACCAGACGCTGGCTCAACTGCGTGACCTGAAGCTGTTCACGGGTCAGACGGGAACGGACGGCGTGATGCAGGCGCTGGAGCAGCTGGTTTAACCCAAGCTGCTGGCGCCGCAGCAGTTCGGCGGGGTGCACCAGCCGCCGTGCCAGGTAATCCAGGCGCTGGGTTTCATTCTGCTGCCGGCGAATCAGGTGATGCTGAAGCTGGCGGGCCAGTTGCTCCAGCTGCACCAGCAACTCCTGCCGTACCGGGCTGGCAAGCTCGGCCGCTGCAGTGGGCGTGGGTGCGCGCAGGTCGGCGGCAAAATCTGCCAGCGTGAAATCGGTTTCATGGCCGACCCCGCTCACTACCGGTATCGGACTGGCGGCAATCGCACGTGCCACCGCTTCATCGTTGAACGCCCACAGATCTTCCAGGGATCCGCCGCCCCGGCATACCAGCAGCACGTCGCACTCGGCCCGCGTACCGGCGGTGCGGATGGCTGTGGCGATCTGCGCACCTGCGCCAGCGCCCTGTACCGGGGTCGGATAGAGGATGACCGGCAAACCCGGCATGCGCCGTGCCAGCGCGGTCAGCACGTCGTGCAGGGCGGCAGCCTGCGGCGAGGTGACGATGCCGATGCAGCGCGGGAAACGGGGCAGGCTGCGTTTGCCGCGTGGATCAAACAAGCCTTCGGCTTCGAGTTTGGCCTTCAGCTTCAGAAAGGCTTCATACAAGCGCCCGGCCCCGGCGCGGCGGATGGACTCCGCGCCGAGCTGGAATTCGCCGCGTGCTTCATAAAGCGAGGGCAGGGCACGGATTTCAACATGATCGCCGTTGGCGGGAGTGAAGTCGGCAAACTGATTGCGGCCGCGAAACATCACGCAGCGCACCTGTGCACTGGCATCCTTCAGGGAAAAATACCAGTGGCCGGACGCGGCGCGGATGAAATTGGAGACTTCGCCTTCGACCCACAACAAGGGGAGTTGCGACTCCAGCGCGCGGCGCGCCATGCGGTTCAATTCGCTCACCGTGAGCACGGGCAGGCTGGGCGTGCTGTCGGGAAGGTCGTCCAGTAAATCCATGGCGTGCAGGATAGCGGCTTTACATTCGGCGCGGTTCATGCACAGGCTGAAAAATGTCACTAAAAAAACTTCGAAATCCTATTGACGATAGTTGTGTTTTCATAACCATATGATTTATATGAAAAAAGAGGATTGGTTACTTTTTGTGCCAAATCGTTTTTCCCTTTGTGTACGGGCATTTACGAAATGCGACAGGCAGTTCCACACAGACTTATCCACATCATCTGTGGAGAAGTCATGCGCGGGAATGGACGCGCCTCCCAAAAACGGAGCACTTGCCGAAACCGGTATGCGGGCGCTACATTTCGGTTGTTGTGTTTATTGGAGTGGTATCGAGTGCTTGCCATTATTGAGGCGGCCGGCTGGCCGATCTGGCCATTGATCCTGGCGTCGATTATTGCCGTGGCCATTATTATCGAACGTGCCTACAGCTTGCGTACGCAGGAAGTCGCACCGCCGGATTTGCTGATGGCGACCATCAAGGTTTATCAGGAACGCGGCGTGACACCCGAACTGGTGGCGCGGCTGGCCGAAGGCTCGCCGATGGGGCGGATCTTTTCTACGGCACTGAAAAACGCGCACAACTCACGTGAAGTGATGAAGGAATCGATCGAGGAAGCAGGCCGCGCCGTCACGCACGATCTCGACCGCTTTTTGACGTCGCTGGGCACCGTGGCCAGCATGGCACCGTTGCTGGGCTTGCTGGGCACGGTCATCGGCATGATCGAAATCTTTGGCGCACAGACGGCAACCGGGACCAATCCGGGGCAACTGGCGCACGGGATCTCGATTGCCCTCTACAACACGGCTTTCGGCCTGATCGTGGCCATCCCGGCAATTATTTTCTACCGTTATTTCCGCAGCAAGGTGGAGTCGCTGGTGGTGGACATGGAGCAGCAGGCGATCAAGCTGGTGGAAATCGTTCACGGCGACCGGAAGTAAACCGTCATGAATTTTCGTAGAGGCCGCCGCGAAGATTATCCGGAAATCAACCTGATTCCGTTTATCGACATTCTGCTGGTCATCGTGATTTTTCTTGCGGTGACGACCACTTACGCGCGCTTTGCCGAACTCAAGATCAACCTGCCGACCAGCAGCGCCGAGCAGACTCCCAGCCAACCCAGGCAAATCGAAGTGGCCGTGGCTGAAAATGGCCGCTACCAGATCGACAATGCGGCGGTGGGGGAGGCCTCGGTTGAGGAATTGGCCATTGCATTGAAACAGGCTGCGGCCGAGCAGAACGAAGCGGTGGTGGTAATCAATGCCGATGCGCGCGCAGCCCATCAATCCGTGGTGAACGTAATGGAGGCAGCCCGCCGGGTTGGTCTGACCCGCATTACCTTTGCCACCCAGTCCGCCCCTTAAGCGGGCGTAATCGTGTTGTCCATTCAGCATCTTTGGGCGCGTACAAGCGTCCTCACGGTGCTGCTATTGCCTTTGTCTGTGCTGTTCGCTGCAGTGTCCGGACTGCGCCGTCTGGCGTACCGGCGCGGCTGGCTGAGTCCAGTTGCCGTCGGTGTGCCGGTGATCGTGGTGGGCAACATCACCGCGGGCGGCAGCGGCAAAACCCCGCTGGTGATCTGGCTGGTGCAATGGCTGCGCGTCCAGGGTTACCAACCCGGCGTGGTGAGCCGGGGCTACGGTGGAACGGCACAGGGTTGCATGGACGTGCGGCCAGACAGTTCGCCGGCGGAAGTGGGCGACGAACCGCTGCTGATCCGGATTAAAACAGGCGTTCCGGTAGTGGTGGGCCGTGACCGGGTTGCGGCGGCACAGCATCTTCTGGCACGCCATCCCGAGGTTGACCTGATTGTGTCCGACGATGGCCTGCAACATTACCGCCTGCAGCGTGATATCGAGTTGGCGGTCGTCGATGCGGCGACCGGACTGGGCAATGGCTGGCCGCTGCCGGCCGGGCCCCTGCGCGAGCCGCGCAACCGCCTTGGCTGCGTGGATGCCGTGATCCAGGTTGTGCGGGGAACCGCCCAGCCGCGCACTGATTTATCCATGAAAACCTGGCGGGCGGATTACTCGGTGGGCCAGGCGTTCCGTCTTGGCAACCCCTCTGAAAAACAGGCACTGCAGGCCTTGCCGCCTGCCAACTGGCTTGCCGTTACGGGGATTGGGCATCCGCAGGGATTTTTTGACATGCTGCGCAAGCAGGGCCTGAAATTTACCCCGCGCGGCTTTGCCGACCATCATGCCTTCCAACCCCATGAACTCCCGGCCGGCGGCCATGTGCTGATGACCGAAAAAGACGCGGTAAAATGCTCAAGGTTTGCGGGGTCAAACTGGTGGGCGGTAGAACTGGATGTCGCCCCGGAATGCGGATTCATCGAATGGCTGGCTGCCCGTCTCAAACAACAACACGATCAGGGCAGGCGCGCCAATGACGAAGGGATGGGCAATGCAGAATTCTGACTGGAGTGACCGTCGCCACCCGTGCCGGTGGGAAACCGAAGCCGGTGATATGGGCTTCTGGATGCCCGACCGCTCGGAAATCGTGACCCAGTTCTTTACCCGCTATCTGTTTTTTTCGCTGGCAGTAATCTATTTTTCGACACTGGAATCGGTGTCCCCTGTCCTGTTCAGCATCGAGCAGTTGCTGATCGCGCTGGGGATGTATTTCATTCTCAATACCTGGTTCTTTCGCCAGGCGCTGCAGCATGTCACCTTGCTGGGGATACGCAGTGCCATGGTGGCCGACCTGGTCATCGTGACGCTCTGCGTCATCCACGACCCCAATCCCATTCCGCCTTCTGCCCTGGCCTTCCTGATGGTGCTGCTGGGAAACGGCATGCGCTATGGCATGCGCCTGTTCGGTGAAGTGCTGGGCGGGGCTTTTCTGGGTATGGCGATTGCGTTCGCGTTCCGCTATCGTCTGGGCGGGTTCGGGGTCAACGCAGGCGACGTGTTTTTTGGCGTGTTCTGGGTCACGCTGGCGTTGTATGCCTATATCCTGATGTCGCGCATCGATGGACAGCGCCGTCAGCTGGATTACCGCAGCCGCTTCGACACGTTGACGGGGCTGCTCAATCGCCATGGCCTGCTGGCGGCCGCCGACTGCATGCTGAAAAAAGCCGGGGACGGCGCGCCTGCGACCGTATTGTTTGCTGACCTGAACCAGTTCAAGGAAGTGAACGACCGCTATGGTCACGGCGTGGGTGACCGGGTACTGGCCGAATTTGCGCAGATATTCAAGGAATCAGCCGAACTGGGTGTATGTGGCCGCTGGGGCGGAGACGAATTTGTCGCCCTGCTGCCGCATCGTGACGAAGCGGCGATTCGCCAGATATTCGAGCGCATTGAATCGCGTACCCAGGTATGGAGTCAGGGCAATGGACTGCCCATGGCCGTGAGCCTGGGCGTAAGTCATGCGCCGCAGGATGGCCATGACTTGGTGACCTTGCTGTCGGTGGCCGATATCCATCTTTATCAAAATAAATCGCAGCAGCAGGATAAGGCTGATGCCCCAACGTTTTATAGGAATCTGACTGATGAACCCCAAGCTTCTTGAAATTCTGGTGTGCCCGGTTTGCAAAGGACCGCTCGAATGGAAGAAACCCGTCCATGAACTGATCTGCCATGCCTGTCGCATTGCCTATCCCATTCGTGACGATATTCCGGTGATGCTGCCGGAAGAGGCCCGCCCCCTGGATGTCAACGAAATTCACGGCCAGCGTTGACCATGCATTTTCGCGTGGTCATTCCCGCACGCTACGCGTCCAGCCGCTTGCCGGGCAAACCGCTGGCAGATATCGGTGGACGCCCGATGGTGGTGCGCGTGCTGGAACGTGCCTTGCAGGCGGGCGCTGAAGACGTAGTGGTCGCCACGGACGATGTGCGGGTGCAGCAGGCGGTTGAAGCCGCCGGTTACCAGGCGCTGATGACTTCGCCGAACCATCAGTCCGGGACCGAACGCCTGGTCGAAGTGGCCGAAACCCTGGGCTGGCCGGACGACACGCTGGTGGTCAATGTCCAGGGCGACGAACCGCTGATCGATCCGGAACTGATTCGCGAAGCGGCGCGGCAACTGGTTTTGCACGACGCGGCGGTGATGGCCACGCTGGCGCATCCGATCCATGATCACGCCGATTTCATCAATCCCAATGTCGTCAAGGTGGTGGCGGACGAAGCTGGCTATGCGCTGTATTTCAGTCGTGCGCCAATCCCATGGCCGCGAGACGCCTTTGCAACCCGGCAAGCCACGCCGCATGCACTCGAAGCGCTGCGGCATATCGGGCTGTATGCGTATCGCGCGGGATTTTTGCGGACCTATGCCGGCCTGGCCACTTCGCCGCTGGAACGATTCGAGATGCTTGAACAGTTGCGCGTGTTGTGGCACGGTTACCGCATCAGTCTCGGCCTGGTTGCTGCTGAACCGGCGCCGGGCGTGGATACGCCGGAAGATCTGGCACGTGTCCGTGCGTTATTCGGGGCGGCATAGCAGCCTCTTGAATCCCCCAATAAAAATATTTAAGTGTTGCTTGAATCGCGCA
>JANJUT010000035.1 GCA_024710445.1 Thiobacillus sp. | reverse complement strand
GCATGGCTTAGGCTAACGCGGTTTTGTCATATTCATAGTTAAGGGAGATACGTCATGCGTTTGATTCTGTTGGGTGGTCCGGGTGCTGGTAAAGGTACGCAAGCCAATTACATCAAGGAAAAGTACAGCATTCCCCAGATTTCCACCGGCGACATGCTGCGTGCACAGATCAAGGCCGGTACCGAACTCGGCATGAAGGCCAAGGCCATCATGGATGCGGGCGGTCTGGTGTCGGACGACATCATCATCGGCATGGTCAAGGCACGTCTGACCGAGGCCGACTGCAAGAACGGTTACCTGTTCGACGGCTTTCCGCGCACCATTCCGCAGGCTGAGGCGATGAAGGCCGCCGGCGTGCCGATCGATTACGTGGTCGAGATTGATGTTGCTGACGAAGAGATCGTCAAGCGCATGTCGGGCCGCCGCGTTCACGTGGCTTCGGGTCGCACCTACCATGTCGTGTTCAATCCGCCCAAGGTCGCCGGCAAGGATGATGTCACCGGTGAAGACCTGATCCAGCGTGATGACGACCAGGAAGAAACCGTCAAGAAGCGCCTCGACGTGTATCACGCACAGACCGAGCCGCTGGTGAAATACTATGGCGACTGGGCAGCACGCGGCGAAGCCGGCGCACCCAAGTACGTGAAGGTTGCAGGCGTAGGCAAGGTCGACGGTATCCGTGACTCGATCTTTGCTGCGCTGGGTTGATCAACCAGGTTTTTTGCAACAATGCCACGACAGATTGCCCCGATAACCGACACCGAGCGCTGGATTGTCGCCAGCGCGGTGAAGGAGCGTTATGGCAGGGACGTCGTGATTCAGGATGTCGAAACCGAAATCCGGCTTTATGTTGATGACCGTGAACTGACGCTGTGCCCGGGCTTGTACTGGAACGAGCATGGTTGTCATTTCGTGTTGTCGAAAACGGACGATTCACGTTATCGCAGCATGTTCTTCTACCGTATACGCGATCGCTTCGCGACGGGCCGTGAGGAATATGACGACATGGGTGACTGTGTCACCACACTGCTGAGAATGCAGGCTGACGAGGAAGTGAAGCGTCTGTCCGAAGCCCCGGTCGACAGCAATAATTGAACTTGAGAAGCCAGCCTGCGTGCTGGCTTTTCGTTATGTGATTTGTATTTGATTTGCGGGTCCGGTACGGCCCGGCAAAAAAACTGAGGAGACAGCAGCATGGCAGTAAAAACGACGGCAAAAAAGACAGCAGTGAAAAAGACAGCGGCTAAAAAGATGAACGCCTTTTATGCGCAATCCGGTGGCGTGACCGCCGTGATCAATGCGTCGGCCTGTGGCGTGATCGAAACCGCGCGCAAGCACAAGGACAAGATCGGCAAGGTCTACGCCGGCCGCAACGGCATCATCGGTGCGCTGACCGAAGACCTGATCGACACCACCAAGGAATCTGCAGCCGCCATTGCCGCGCTGCGTTCCACGCCTTCCGGCGCATTTGGCTCCTGCCGTTTCAAGCTGAAATCACTGGAAGCCAACCGTCGCGAATACGAGCGCCTGATCGAAGTATTCAAGGCGCACAACATCGGCTACTTCTTCTACAACGGCGGTGGCGATTCGGCCGATACCTGTTTCAAGGTCAGCCAGCTGTCCGAGCAGATGGGTTATCCGATCCAGGCCATCCACGTGCCGAAGACGGTCGACAACGATCTGCCCATCACCGACTGCTGTCCGGGCTTTGGTTCGGTCGCCAAGTACATCGCAGTGTCCACGCTGGAAGCCAGCTACGACGTGCGCTCGATGGCCAAGACCTCGACCAAGGTGTTCGTGATCGAAGTGATGGGCCGTCACGCCGGCTGGATTGCGGCTGCAGGCGGTTTGGTTGAAGACCATGGCATTCCGGTCGTCATCCTGTTCCCGGAAATCGAATTCGATCAGAAGAAATTCCTCGCCCGCGTCAACAAGCTGGTGAAAGAGCACGGCTACTGCACCGTGGTGGTGTCCGAAGGCTGCCACTATCCGGACGGCACTTTCCTCGCCGAGCAGGGCACACGCGATGCCTTTGGCCACGCCCAACTGGGTGGTGCCGCTCCGGTGGTAGCCAACATGATCAAGGAAGCACACGGTCACAAGTTCCACTGGGCCGTGGCCGATTACCTGCAGCGCGCCGCACGCCACGTTGCCTCGAAAACCGACGTCAAGCAGGCCTATGAACTGGGCCAGAAGGCCGTCGAACTTGCGATCAAGGGCCACAACTCAGTGATGCCGACGGTCGATCGCCTGTCCGATTCGCCCTACAAGTACAAGATTGGCATGGCGCCGCTGTCCAAGGTCGCCAACGTCGAGAAGTTCATGCCGCGCGACTTCATCACCAAGGATGGCTTCGGCATCACGCCCAAGTGCAAGCGTTACCTGACACCGCTGATCCAGGGCGAGGATTATCCGAAATACAGCAAGGATGGCCTGCCGGTGTATGTCACGCTGAAGAATATTGGTGTGGCCAAAAAACTGGCGGCATTCAAGTTGTAAATCGTTCAGGAGATCGAGGGTCCATCGATGACACTTGACCGCGCGCGGCAGCTACTCAAGGTGCAGGCTGACTTTGGTGGTTTCTACAACGGCAATTCAGCCAAACTGATTTTGTCCGAAGTGCAGCGCGAACACGGCCAGGCGGCAGTCGATACGTGTATCCGGGATCTCCGGCTCGATGAAATATTCGGTTTCAAACCGGGTACCCGTTTCGAAGGCGGACTGGCAGTAGGCAATGAGTAGGGGGAAAAGAGACGGCAGGTAATAACTGCTGTCTTTTTTGAGATGTTTAATGGTATTTAAAGATATTTAAGGAGACATAACGATGAATGAAGGTTTGCTGTTTGCTCTCGTGGCGGCGGTGTTCGCGCTGCTGTACGGGATCATGTCGATCAAGTGGATTCTGGGGTTGCCCACCGGCAATGACCGCATGCGTGAAATTGCGGCGGCGGTACAGGAAGGCGCTTCCGCGTACCTGAATCGGCAATACACCACCATTGGCATCGTCGGTGTCATTTTGCTGGCCGCGATTTTCTTTGCGCTGGGCTGGCAAACGGCAGTTGGTTTCGCACTCGGCGCCTTCCTCTCCGGCTTGACCGGTTATATCGGCATGAACGTGTCGGTGCGTGCCAACGTGCGTACCGCCGAAGCTGCCAAGAACGGCCTGAACGCAGCGCTGAACGTCGCCTTCAAGGGCGGCGCCATTACCGGCATGCTGGTGGTGGGCCTGGGCCTGCTGGGCGTGGCGGGCTACTATGCCGTGCTGACCCTGATGCTGGGTGAAACCACCGAGCATGCGACGCATGCGCTGGTCGGTCTGGCTTTTGGCGGTTCGTTGATCTCCATCTTTGCCCGACTTGGCGGCGGCATCTTCACCAAGGGCGCTGACGTCGGCGCCGATCTGGTGGGCAAGGTCGAAGCCGGCATTCCTGAAGACGACCCGCGCAACCCTGCCGTGATCGCCGACAACGTCGGTGACAACGTCGGTGACTGCGCCGGTATGGCTGCTGACCTGTTTGAAACCTATGCAGTGACCATCATCGCCACCATGCTGCTCGGTGGCCTGATGATTACCGGCTCCCCCGAAGCGGTGATTTATCCGCTGGTGCTGGGTGGTTTCTCCATCGTCGCATCCATCGTCGGCACTTACTTCGTCAAGGCACGTGACGGCGGCAAGATCATGAACGCACTGTATCGCGGCCTGATCGTCTCGGGCGTGCTGGCAGCGATTGCGTTCTATCCCATCACCACCTGGATGATGGGCGAGGGCGTGATGATCGACGGCGTGCTGGTGTCCTCGCTGAACCTCTATTACGCCACTCTGATCGGCCTGGGCCTGACGGCTGCCATGGTGTGGATCACCGAGTACTACACCGCGACTGAATTCAGCCCGGTGCGTCACATTGCCGAAGCTTCCACCACCGGTCATGGCACCAATGTGATCGCGGGTCTGGGCGTGTCGATGAAGTCGACCGCAGCACCGGTGCTGGCCGTGTGTCTGGCCATCTGGGGCGCGTATGAACTGGCTGGCCTGTACGGCATTGCCATCGCCGCGACCTCGATGCTGTCGATGGCAGGCATCATCGTGGCACTTGACGCCTACGGCCCCATCACCGACAACGCCGGTGGTATTGCCGAGATGGCAGGTCTGGATGAAAGCATCCGCAACATCACCGACCCGCTCGACGCGGTGGGCAATACCACCAAGGCCGTCACCAAGGGCTATGCCATCGGCTCCGCCGGTCTGGCAGCGCTGGTGCTGTTCGCGGATTACACCCACGCCCTGAACGCTCAGGCGCTGGCTATTGATCCTGCAGCACTTGCCATGACTTTCGACCTGTCCAACCACATGGTCATCATCGGCCTGTTCATCGGCGGTATGGTGCCTTACCTGTTTGGCGCCATGGGCATGGAAGCCGTGGGTCGTGCCGCCGGTTCGGTGGTGGTGGAGGTGCGTCGCCAGTTCAAGAGCATTCCCGGCATCATGGAAGGCACGGCCAAGCCGGAATACGGCACCTGTGTCGACATGCTGACCAAGGCCGCGATCAAGGAAATGATCGTTCCGTCGCTGCTGCCGGTTGCGGTTCCGGTCATCGTCGGCCTCACCCTTGGTGCACAAGCCCTGGGTGGCGTGCTGCTCGGTACCATCGTCACGGGTATCTTCGTGGCGATCTCGATGACCACCGGTGGCGGTGCATGGGATAACGCCAAGAAATACATCGAGGAAGGCAACTTCGGCGGCAAGGGTTCGGAAGCGCACAAGGCTGCCGTTACCGGCGACACCGTGGGCGATCCCTACAAGGACACTGCCGGTCCGGCTGTGAACCCGCTGATCAAGATCATCAACATCGTGGCATTGCTGATCGTTCCGCTGATTGGGTAAACTGCGTTAAGCTTGCGCGGGCCCCGGTTCGTATGCACCGGGGCGCAAGCAGGCGAATGCACTTAAATTAATCTAAAGGAGGAACCATGGCAAAGAACGTCGGAGGAGTGGATCGCTTGATCCGCGCAGTGGTAGGTGGTGGACTGATCTATTATGCGATGTCGAATTTGCCGGGAGCTGATGCCTGGATGGTTCCGGCAGGCATGGTTGGCTTTGTTCTGATACTCACCGCCGCTTTCGGTTGGTGTCCAGCCTATAAGCTGGTAGGCGTTAAAACCTGCAAAGTGAAGTAAACTTTCGCAGCGTTGCAAGGTCATTTAAAGTGCGCCCGGTGGGCGCACTTTTTTTTCGGGATATATAACTGTATGCGTGTATTGATTCTGCTGGCGGCATTTGCTTTGAGCGGCACGGCCCATGCGGGGGGCATCGAACGCCTCAAGGCCTTTATTGCCGGCGCCAAAACCGCCGAGGCTGATTTCAGCCAGACCGTGTCGGACAAGTCCGGGCGCGTGACCCAGCAGGCCAGCGGCAAGATGGCGTTTGCCCGTCCAGGTAAATTTCGCTGGGACTACACTCAACCCTATGAACAGGTCATTGTGGGCGATGGCGTCAAGCTGTGGCTATACGATCTCGATCTGGACCAGGTCACCGTCAAGCCGCTGGGTGAAGTGGTCGCCGGCACCCCGGCAGCCTTGCTGGCTGGCGACGATGCCATCGAGAAATACTTCAGCCTGAAAAATGCAGGCGAACGTGGTGGCCTGGAATGGCTGGAAGCCATCCCGAAAAACCGCGACACCACATTCGAGCGCATCCGCATGGGGTTCAAGGGCGATGTTCTGGTGCAAATGGAAATGTTCGATTACTTCGGCCAGCGCACCATACTGAAACTGTCACGGTTTTCCCGCAATCCCGACATTGCAGCGTCGCGTTTCATGTTCACGCCGCCCAAAGGCGCCGACCTCATTGGTGACTGACGATCTGTTTCAATCGGGCGCACCCAAACCGGCGCTCGATTCCCATGCGCCGCTGGCCGAACGTCTGCGCCCGCACACGCTGGCCGACGTCGTCGGGCAAACCCATCTGCTGGGGCCGGGCAAGCCGCTCAGGCTCGCCTTCGATTCCGGCAAGCTGCATTCGATGATCCTGTGGGGACCGCCGGGCGTGGGCAAGACCACGCTGGCACGACTGACCGCCGAGGCCTTCGGCGCTGACTTCATCGCCATATCCGCCGTGCTCAGCGGCGTCAAGGACATCCGCGAAGCCGTCGAGCGCGCGCGCATCAACCAGTCTTTGGGCCGCACCACCATTCTGTTCGTCGACGAAGTCCACCGCTTCAACAAGTCGCAGCAGGATGCGTTTTTGCCGCACGTCGAATCCGGGCTGTTCACCTTCATTGGCGCCACCACCGAAAACCCCTCGTTCGAAGTCGTCGGCGCGCTGCTGTCGCGCGCCCAGGTCTATGTGCTGAAATCGCTCACACCCGACGAACTCGGCCTGCTGATGCAGCGCGCGCTGCACGAACTGCCGCAACTGAAGATGCTGGAAGGCGTCGGCCCCATGCTCGCCGCCTATGCCGACGGTGATGCCCGCAAACTGCTCAACCTGCTGGAGCAGCTCGACACCGCCGCTCGCACCGCGCAAGTCGAAGAAATCGACACCGCCTTCGTCGAAAATGCGCTGGCCCAGTCATTGCGCCGGTTCGACAAGGGCGGCGAAGCCTTCTACGATCAGATTTCCGCGCTGCACAAAAGCGTGCGCGGCTCCGCACCCGATGCTGCACTGTACTGGCTGGTGCGCATGCTCGATGGTGGCGCCGACCCACGTTATCTTGGGCGGCGGCTCATCCGCATGGCGAGCGAGGATATCGGCCTGGCCGATCCGCGCGCACTCGGTCTCTGCCTCGACGCCGTCGCTACCTACGAACGCCTGGGCAGCCCCGAAGGCGAGCTGGCACTGGCCGAAGCTTGCCTGTATCTGGCCTGCGCGCCCAAAAGCAACGCCGCCTACGTCGCCTACAACGCCGCGCGCGCCTTCGTTCAGGCCAACCCCTCCAGCGACGTGCCCATCCACCTGCGCAACGCCCCCACCAAGCTGATGAAGGAACTGGGCTACGGCCGCGCCTACCGCTACGCGCACGACGAGCCCGAAGCCTACGCCGCCGGCGAACGCTACTTTCCAGACGATATCCAGGAACAGCAGTTTTACGCGCCCACCCCGCGTGGGCTCGAAGGCAAGATCGCCGACAAGCTCGCGCATCTGCGGTCACTGGACGAAGACGCCGGGAAAAACTGAGCGTCGGTTTCTGGCGCATCCTGCCTGCCCGTCACTCCCGCTTGGCTACATCCCGCCTATCTGGAATACAACGGGAAAAGGCGGAGCATCGATGTCGAGTACGAGGTCAATCAGGTGTAATGAGGGCAGAGCCGGGCTGACACTTGGCCTCGTGACGAAGCGGCCTCGCCAACCGGGTGCAGCCCTCGACAAACCGCCTCGACCCAGCTCGTTGCGAGATCGTTGCGCTACGGTGTGCGCGCACTGCTGGGCTACTGTGGCACCACCCGCGCGCTTTCGCCGCTGCCCTCGACCCTTACGTTCATCCCGCTCTTGAGCCGGGAATCGGCGGGCTGCAAGATCGTGACTTCACCGCCAGTGACCATTTTGACCGTCACGCGCTGCGCGTCCTGCTTTTTGACCTTGCTTTCAACGGCGGTACCCGCCACTGCCCCGGCCGCCGCGCCCAGCACCGCACCCAGCGTGGAGCCGTCGCCCTTGCCGATCTGCGAGCCGAGCAGGCCGCCGGCCACCGCGCCAACCGCCGTGCCCACGCCAAACTTGTAGTTTTCGTCTACCTGGACAACATCCAATGCCGTGATTTTGCCGTTGCGATCGCTCTGGCTCGCCACCGCACCCGATGTGTCGCCATATTTCGGCCCGCCGCCCAGCTGGGGCATGTCGGAACAGCCGCCCACACCCATCGCGAATAGAACTGCCGGTACCAGTGTGCGTAGTTTCATTGTCGTTCCTCCAGATTGAGTGTCAGGCACGAGGCGGCAAGTTTCTCCGGCCAGAGCCAGTCTCTAAATCTAGATGCCGGTGGGGCTGCCCACAAGGTCGTTCGGCATCGGCATCGGCCGAGGCTCGGGTCTTTGGCATGCGGGGCACGACTCGCCATGCCCCCGGCATTGCAAAAAGTCCATAAATGGACTAATAATGCATAATCAGTACAAAACGACACTGTCGTGGAGGAACGATGCAAGCCACAGACCAGGCCGCCAAGGCCCAAAACACCAAGGCCCAACCCAAACCGGGCAGCCGTGACATTTCCGCCGCCGGCCTGCGCGCGTTTTTCAATATCGCACGCGACTGGGGGCTGAACACCGACGAACAGATGGTGCTGCTCGGCGCGCCCGGCCGCTCGACCTTCTTCAAATGGAAAGCCGCACCCGAAACCGCCGACCTCAAGCGCGACACCCTTGAGCGCGTGTCCTACCTGCTGGGTATTTATAAAGCGCTGCAGATCCTGCTGCCGTCCACCGACGCAGCCGATGCCTGGGTGAAAAAGCCCAATGCCGCGCCGCTGTTCGGCGGCAAAACTGCGCTCGACCGCATGCTCGGCGGCAACGTCGCCGATCTGCTGGCCGTGCGCCAGTATCTGGATGCCCGGCGCGGCGGCTGGGCTTGAGCGGAATCAACAACTTGCCGTTCGTCCTGATCGTGAGCCCGTCGAATGATCGAAAGACCGGTTAAGCGTTGACCTATCCCAGCAAAACCCTGAAGTGGAACCCGGCCTGGCGCGTCATCCCCGGCCGCTTTCCCGCCGTCGGCCTGTTCGAGCGCGTCGCCCGCCCCGAAGACTTCGACGCCCTCTATGCGCTGGAAGCCATGACCAACGACCGCATCCGCGACGAAGTCGGCGAGATCAGCCTTGTCCATGCGGAAGAGCGCCTGTTCGGCCCCGGCAGCACCTGCATCATGGCCGCCTTCACCCACCTCAACCCGCTGGGCAGCCGCTTCAGCGACGGCCGCTACGGCGTGTTTTATTGCGCCCGCAAGCGCGACACCGCCATCGCCGAAACCCAATACCACGCCGCCCTGTTCATGGCCGCCACCCAGGAGCCGCCGATGCGCCTGCAAATGCGGCTGCTCACCGTGGCAGCCCACGGCAAAGTGGCCGACCTGCGCCAGGCCAGCCAGGCCGAACCCCGCATCGTCGACCCCGACGACTACGCCTACCCGCAATCGATCGGCCGCACCCTGCGGGCAGAAGGCGCGCACGGCATCCTCTATCCATCGGTGCGCCACCCCGGCGGCGAATGCCTGGCCGCGTTTCGCACCACGCTGCTCAAAAACTGCCAGCACGCCGCCTACCTGGAATACAACTGGAACGGGCAGGGGATCGATGCGGTGTTCGAGGTCAACCAATTGTCATGAACATGTCGATTAAATCGACATTTATCGACATGTTTCATTGACGTGTCGATGTCAAAGTTAACCGTATGGATAACTAGCTAACTGGTTAACTATTGGATGTGTAAAGAGAAAAGGCATTTTCTTTACACGTCATTAATGTCATGTAAATAAACGAGCATTTCATTACTTGGCCGTGTTCGAAATCGGAGGTGTTGTGAGAGCAGGGGTGACCCATCAGCCCGGCAGCCCGCCCAACCCCACCACTGTTCGGGCTGCGCCTGCCAAAACCTGTTACGCATGACTTGAGCGTTTCCAGCATAAGTGGTATACAACACGGTATATACCAATCGTTTCACGAGGGGGCACCATGCAAACAGCCAAGCTATTCAAAAATGGTCGCAGCCAGGCCGTGCGCCTGCCTGCCGAATTCCGGTTTGAAGGCGATGAAGTCCTGATCCGGCGCGACCCCGAAACCGGCGATATCATCCTGAGCCCGCGCAACAAAACATTTGAAGACTGGGTGACGTTGCGCGACCGGTTGCTGCCCCGCATTCCACAAGAAGACCTCAACGCGCTCGACGACCTGCGCGACACCGGCCCCCACGCCGAGCGCGACTGGCCATGAGCGCAGTGCTCATGCTGGATACCCATGCCATCTCCGCCCTCGTCAAGGGCCGGGCAAACGAACTCAGCGCCACCCTGGAACACCGGCCCTTTTGTATGTCTGTCATCACCGAAGCGGAATTGCGTTTTGGCCTGGCCCGCCGACCCGTCAACGCAGACCTGCGCAGCATTATCGAAAACCTGCTGCTGGCCACCGACATCCGCGCCTGGACATCCGCCTGCGCGGCGCGCTATGGGCAATTGCGCACCGAACTGGAAACACTCGGCAAACCCCTGGCCCCCATGGATCTGCTCATCGCCACCCACGCACTGGCAGAAGACTGCACCCTGGTGAGCGCCGACCGCGCATTCGCCCATGTTCCTGGCCTCAAGCTATTCGATTGGACTGCGGCTTCGCCCGACTGAACCGCGGCGCACAGCGGCACACACAAAAATGCCGGATGTGCGGACATGACGGATAACCAATAAGGGGGATGTCCTGACCCCGTAGCCAGAGCGGCAACCGAGCGGGGACTCGATGCGCTTTCCTGCCCCCCGTTGCTACACTGATTTTTCCCGACCACGCACGAATGAGCCGCCCGCCATGAAAATCCCGCTCAGCCTCATCCAGGCCGCCCCCCATTTCTGCCGGGGGGGCCGCTCACAATGAACGATTTCATATCGCACTACGCGCTGTTTCTGGCCCAGGCCGCCACCCTCGTCATTGCCGCCATTGCCCTCGTCGCCGGGCTGACTGCGCTGTCGCGTCGCAAGGGCAAGCACCTCGGCGAAATCGAGGTGACCGACATTAACCGTCAGTTTGAAGCGGCGGGCGACAAAATCGAAGCGCTGCGGCTACCCAAAAAGGCCCACAAGGCCCTGCAAAAGCAGCGCAAGATCGAACACAAAGCCCGGCAGCAGCGGATGGAGGCCGAGCCCTGCAGCTATCTGCTCGACTTCAAGGGCGACATCCGCGCCTCGGCCTTCATGGCGCTGCGCGAGGAAATCAGCGCCATCCTGCAAGTGGCCAGGCCCGGCGACGCCGTGCTGCTGCGGCTGGAAAGCCCGGGCGGCATGGTCAACCGCTACGGCCTCGCCGCCGCCCAGCTGCTGCGGCTGCGCGACGCCAGGCTGCCGCTTACCGTCATGGTCGACAGCGTGGCAGCCAGCGGCGGCTACCTCATGGCGGCCACCGCCGACAAAATCGTCGCCTCGCCGTTTGCCCTCATCGGCTCCATCGGCGTCATCGCGCAGATTCCCAACTTTCACCGCTGGCTGCAGGCGCGCGACATCGACTGGGAACAGTTCACCGCCGGCCAATACAAGCGCACCGTCACCCTGTTCGGCGAAAACACCGAAGCCGGCCGCGCCAAACTGCGCGAAGAACTGGAGGAAATCCACGCGCGCTTCCGCGAATTCGTACACGAGCGCCGCGCCCAGCTCGACATGGACAAGGTCGGCACCGGCGAAGCCTGGCTCGGCAGCCAGGCGCGGGAGCTGGGCCTGGTCGACGAACTCGCCACCAGCGACGACATCATCCGCGCCGCCTGCCAGCAGGGCAGGGTGCTGCACGTCAGCTACCACCGCAAGCTCAGCCTGCCCGAGCGTATGCGGGTATCGGCGCAGTCGGCGTGGGATGGGATCTGGCAGCCGCCGGGTCCGTTGGGGTGATCATGTCCGGTCGATAAGCTGGCGACCTGTGCGAAAATCCCCCACATAACAAACAAGGGGGCGTTTTGGCAACACAGCCGGAACAACAAGCGCGGGGGAATATTGATCGGCTGCTGGAGGCGGCAGGCTGGCATGTCTGCGATGCCGCCGCCGCCAACATCCACGCCGCGCGTGGCGTCGCCATCCGCGAATTCCCGCTGCCCGGCTACGGCTTCGCCGACTATCTGCTGTATGTGGATGGCAAGGCCGCCGGCGTGATCGAAGCCAAGAAAGAAGGCGTGACCCTCACCGGCGTCGAAACCCAGTCCGACAAATACACCCAGGGCCTGCCCGCCGGATTGCCCCGCTGGAGCAACCCGCTGCCGTTCGCCTACCAGACCACCGGTGTCGAAACCCGCTTCACCAACGGCCTCGACCCCGTTCCGCGCTCACGCCCCGTATTCGCCTTTCACCAGCCCGACCTGTTGGCCGAATGGCTGAACTACGCACCGGCCGCGCAGCCGGGAGAGGGCGCCGCAGCAGAAGTCCCAGCCACCTTCCTCGCCCGCCTGCAATCCATGCCGCCGCTCAAGGAAGAAGGCCTCTGGCCCGCCCAGATCACAGCGATCCGCAACCTCGAACAATCGCTGAAGGAAAACCGCCCGCGCGCCCTTATCCAGATGGCCACCGGCTCGGGCAAGACCTTCACCTCGATTTCCTTCATCTACCGGCTGATCAAGTTCGCCGGGGCGCGGCGCATCCTGTTCCTGGTCGATCGCGGCAACCTCGCCGACCAGACGCTCAAGGAATTCCAGCAATACGTCTCGCCCTACAACAACTTCAAGTTCAGCGAGGAATACATCGTTCAGCGCCTGCAGGGCAACCAGATCGACACCACCGCCCGCGTCTGCATCTGCACCCTCCAGCGCATGTACTCCATGCTCAAGGGCCGCGAGCTGCCGGCCGACCTGGAAGACGAATCGGTCGACCAGCTCGGCAAGCTGTTCAAACAGCCCGAGCCCATCGAATACAACCCAGCCATCCCCATCGAAACCTTCGACATCATCGTCACCGACGAAGCCCACCGTTCCATCTACAACCTGTGGGCGCAGGTGCTGGAATACTTCGACGCCTCCCTCATAGGCCTCACCGCCACGCCCGGCAAGCAGACCTTCGGCTTCTTCCACCAGAACCTGGTGATGGAATACAACCACGAAATGGCCGTGGCCGATGGCGTCAACGTCAACTACGACGTCTACCGCATCAAGACCGCCATCACCGAGGGCGGCGCCAAGGTCGAAGCCGGCTACTACGTGGAAAAGCAGGAACGCGACACCCGCAAGACCCGCTGGGAAGAACTCGACGACGACTTCGCCTACGACCCCAACCAGCTCGACCG
>JANJUT010000013.1 GCA_024710445.1 Thiobacillus sp. | reverse complement strand
AGTCGGCAAGACCGGGGTGGAAATGGAAGCGTTGACCGGCGTGAGCGTTGCGCTGTTGACCATTTATGACATGTGCAAGGCGGTGGACCGCGGCATGGTGATGGGCGAGATCAAACTGCTGGAAAAGCAGGGCGGGCGCTCCGGTCATTGGCGTGCCGCATCCCTGACGAATTCCTAGTCCATCGGCCTGCTGTGCATGGCGGGTATTGCGTCCAGATGGGCTGAGCATGGTTTGAGAGCAATCCTGCTGGGCCTTTTGCTGTGCGCGTTTGCCGCAAAGGCCGCGCTACCCGACTACCTGACCTTTCATTCCGAGGGGGAACGGCGTCTGTTGTGGGTGCCGTCCGAACAGGGTCTTTCCGAGCCAGAACACCAGGCTGCGCAGCAATTGGCGAAGCAGGGGACAGAGGTCTGGTTGCTCGATCTCACGCACGCCTATTTTTTGCCGCAACTGCCCAGCAGTATGGATGTGGTGCCGCAGCATGATCTGGCCGACTGGCTGCGTGCAGCACTGGCTGATGGCAAAGGCGTAACCCTGTATGCCGTGGCACGCGCCACGGTTCCCGTTTTGCATGCCATTGCCCGGCTTGAACCCGCGCAGCGCGCCCGGTTGTGCGTTTTGTTGATGCACCCGAATCTGTATGCAGTGGCCGAACCGCTGGCCGAGCCCGGTTATCTGGATATGGGGGATTTGTCCGGGCTGCGTGTGCGCCTGTTGCAGCCGCGTCGTTCGGCGGCCACTCCCTGGCTGCCTGGACAATTGGCGCATCTGGCCTTGCAGGGGGCTGCGGTCAGCCATGTCATGCTGGAGAATCTGCGCGAGACTTACTGGGCACGCGAAACGCCGACCGAATTCGAAGTGGTGGAAAGCCGGCGCATGGCTGCGATGTTGTTGCACGAAATGAATGCGTGGGGTTGCCGGTGAAAAAAATGATCGTGGCTTTGATCGTGAGTGTGTTGGCCCCGGTGAGCGGGATGGCCGCGGGCTTTCAGACGGGTGCGAACGTGCCCGCGCCTGCCCTGCAGGCCCAGGATCTGAGTGGGGTACCCCATACCCTGGCCAGTTTCCGCGGCAAGGTGGTCCTGCTGAATTTCTGGGCGTCATGGTGCCCGCCCTGTCAGCGCGAGATGCCCTCCATGGAGCGGTTGCGACTCAGGATGGCAGGACGGCCACTCGAGATCATCGCGCTCGATAGCGCCGAAACACGGGATGAAGTCAGCGCTTACCTATCCAGGATGCCGCTGGGTTTTCCGGTTCTGCTCGACTCCGATGGCAGCAATACACGGCGCTGGAAGGTCTTTGCATTGCCCTCTTCATTTTTGCTGGATGCCGAAGGCCGCGTGCGCTACATCCTGACCGGCCCAACGGAATGGGACGAAGGCGAGGCCTTGGGTTTGGTTGAGTCGCTGTTGGCCGAATTGCCCGTAGCGGGGAAGTAGTGGGGAATTAAGGTCTTTAAGTCTTTTAAAAATAAGGACTTTTGAGCAGGTAATTTATTCGGATTGCTTACCGTTTTGCTTGCCATCAAGGCGAGTTGAAGGGCAAAATAACGCTATATTCGAAAAGTTTAATATACAGCCATCTCCGCAGCACCCAGTGCCGATGCGCTGGCGCTGTTTCTAGCAGTCACCTAGTGTGTATATCTGAGTAAGGAAGGTGCGGCTCCGTTTGGGGCCGTTGGGGACAATTTTGAGCCTGAAGACCGCATGAACGCCAAGATCAAACTCGAAAATCACGACGCGCAGGAAATCAAGTACACCACTTGTTATATGTGTGCCTGCCGCTGCGGCATCAAGGTGACGCTGGAAGACAACAAAGTCCGTTTCATCCAGGGTAACCGCAACCATCCCACCAATCAGGGCGTGTTGTGCGCCAAGGGTTCGGCCGGGATCATGAAGCAGTATTCCACCGCCAAGCTGACTCAGCCGCTGATGCGCAAGCCCGGCACCGAGCGCGGCGAAGGGATTTACGAGCCGATTTCCTGGGAACAGGCACTGGACGTGCTGACCGAGCGTCTGGAAGAAATTCGTGCGACCGACCCCTCCAAGCTGGGCTTCTTTACCGGACGCGATCAGATGCAGGCACTGACCGGTCTGTGGGCACAGCAGTTCGGCACCCCGAACTGGTCGGCACACGGCGGCTTCTGTTCGGTCAACATGGCGGCAGCCGGTCTGTATTCCATTGGCTTCTCGTTCTGGGAGTTTGGCGCACCCGACTGGGATTACGCCAAGTACTTCCTGATGTGGGGCGTGGCGGAAGATCATTCGTCCAATCCGATCAAGATCGGCCTCGAAAAGCTCAAGCGCCGTGGCGGCAAGTTTGTCACCGTCAACCCGGTGCGCACCGGCTATTCGGCGATTGCCGACGAGTGGCTGCCGATCAAGCCGGGCATGGATGGCTTGCTCGCCATGTCGATGGTGCATGTGCTACTGAAGCACGAAAAGTTCGATTACGAGTTCCTGGTGCGGTATACCAACGCCTCCTGGCTGGTGGTGCAGGCGCCGGGCCAGAAGGGCGACGGCCTGTTTCTGCGCGATGAAAACGATCATCCGCTGATCTGGGATATCGAGAAAGAAGCGTTCAGAAACGGCATCGATGGCGATATCGCCCCCGCCCTGTTTGGCGAATATGTGGCGCCGGATGGCCGCCGCGTCAAGACCGTGATGTCGATGATGGTCGAGCGTTACCTCGATGAGCGTTATGCACCGGAAAATGTGGCGCTGGAATGCGGTCTGCCGGCGGAAGCCATCGAGCGCATTGCGCTGGAAATGGCGCATGTCGCGTTCAAGGAAACGGTCGAACTGCCGATCGAATGGACCGACGTGTGGGGCCGCAAGCACGACAAGGTGGTCGGCCGCCCGGTGGCGATGTATGCGATGCGCGGCATTGCGGCGCACTCCAACGGCTTTCATTCCTGCCGCGCCATTCACATGATCCAGATGCTGCTGGGCGCGCTTGATGCGCCGGGCAACTTCCGCGCCCGTGCGCCGTATCCGAAGCCGATCCCGCCGCACCAGCTGCCGGAAAACAACATCGACATCATCAACGCGCCGAACACCCCGCTGTCGCGCCCGCCGCTGGGCTTTCCGACGCGTCCGGAAGATCTGGTGATCGACGAGTTCGGCAACCCGCTGCGCATCGACAAGGCCTATTCGTGGGAAGTGCCGATTGCCTCGCACGGCCTGATGCACATGGTGATCACCAACGCGACCAACCATGATCCCTACGCGCTCGACACCCTGATCCTGTTCATGGCCAACATGGCGTGGAATTCGAGCATGAACACGGCGAACATCCAGGACATGTTGCGTGCCAAGGACATGGAAAACTTTGGCGAGTACAAGATTCCGTTCCTGGTGGTGATCGACGCTTTCCATTCGGAAATGACCAACTTCGCCGACCTGATCCTGCCGGACACGACCTATCTCGAGCGTCATGACTCGATCTCCCTGCTTGACCGTCCGATTTCAGAACCGGATGCGGCTGCTGATGCGATTCGTTATCCGCTGGTGAAGCCGGACCGCGACGTGCGTCCATGGCAGGAAGTGATGGTCGAACTGGCAGGGCGTCTGAAATTCCCGGCTTTCACCAAGCCGGACGGCACGCCCAGGTTCGGCGGCTACCAGGACTTCATCGTCAACTACGAGCGTTCCCCCGGCATCGGCTTTCTCGCCGGCTGGCGTGGCAAGGACGGTACCAAGTCGCTCAAGGGCGAACCGAACCCGAACCAGTGGGAAAAATACATCGAAAATCAGAGCTTCTTCGCGCACCACTGGCCCGACAACCAGAAATAAATTCGTTTCTACAACAAGGATTAACTAGATGTGGCGTCAGATGCCGGTTTCGTCGGCAAGGTCGAGCCCATCATCATGCAGTTCTATTCCGAGCCGCTGCAGAAATTCCGCCTGGCAGGACAGGGGCTGTACGACGGCCCGCAGCCCAACAATCAGGTCGACCGTGAGCGTCTGGTGAAATACTTCGATCCCCTGCCCATGTGGTACGAGCCGCTGGAGCAGCAGCGCGTGGACAAGGACGCGTATCCCTTCTTCGCGCTGACCCAGCGCCCCAGGTTCCTGTACCACTCGTGGGATTCGCAGAACGTGTGGCTGCGCCAGATCATGGCGCAGAACTACATGTACATGAATGCGCGCAAGGCGGCGGAAATGGGCATCAAGGACTTCGACTGGATCTGGGTCGAGTCGCACAACGGCAAGATCCGTTGTCAGGTCAAGACCATGGAAGGTACCCAGGAAGACACTATCTGGACCTGGAACGCCATCGGCAAGCAAAAAGGCGCCTGGGGGCTGAAGGAAGACGCGTCCGAAGCCACCAGGGGTTTCCTGCTCAATCACCTGATTTCCGAACTGCTGCCGGAAAAGGCCGGCGAGCGTCGCGTCACCAACTCCGACCCGGTCACCGGGCAGGCAGCGTGGTTCGATCTGCGCGTGAAGATATGGAAAGCCGCGCCGGGCGAAACCGGCTCATGGCCGCAGTTTGATGCGTTGAAAAAACTGCCGGGCGACGAATATGAGCGCCCCAACGTGCTGCGCTACGACGCACGCAGCCATGAAAAGAACTAAACGGCAGAAATAGGCAGCAGCCAGAAAATAGAGCGAGCAAAACTATGAGACTTGGATTGGTCATCGACCTCGACGTGTGCGTGGGCTGTCATGCCTGCGCCATCGCCTGCAAGGAATGGAACGCCTCCGGCACCATCGGCCCGTTGTCCGACTACCAGCCCTATGGCGCCGAGCCATCAGGTGTGTGGTTCAACCGGATTCGCCATTATGAAATGGACGAGTATCCGAACAACAAGACGGTCAACTTCCCGATGTCTTGCATGCATTGCGAGGATGCAGACTGTGTGACCGTGTGTCCGACGGGTGCTTCCTACAAGCGTCCCGAGGACGGCATCGTGCTGATCGATCAGGACAAGTGCATGGGCTGCAACTACTGCTCGTGGGCCTGTCCCTACGGTGCGCGCGAACTCGATCGCTCCAGTGGCACCATGAAGAAGTGCACCCTGTGCGTCGACCGCATTTACGATCAGGATCTGCCGGTCGAAGAGCGCCAGCCCTCATGCGTACTGACTTGTCCGGCGCACGCCCGCATGTTTGGTGACTTTGATGATCCCGATTCGGCCGTGTCGCGCACCGTGCGTGAGCGTAGCGGATTCGGCTTGATGCCGGAGTTGAACTACAACCCCACCAACCGCTATCTGCCCCCGCGCAGCAAGCCGGTGATTCCGGTTGAACCCAAGTCCAAGGGCGGCCTGAAGGAAAGCATCAAGCAGTTCGCCAACAAACTGGTACGCCGTTAAATCACGCGCCCACCTTATTCGCGCCAGGAGAATCCATGCATCCCGCTTTCTCAGTCATCTTTTTTACCGTTGCGTCGGGCGCGGGCTTTGGCCTGTTTTCGCTGCTCTTCATCGCCGATGTCTTCAAACTGGGTGGCGGTTTTAGCCGTGAACAGTTGATTATTGGCGGTCTCATGGCCATGGGGCTGGTCGTGTTCGGCTTGCTGTCTTCGACCTTCCATCTCGCCAATCCGAAAAATGCCTGGCGCGCTTTCACCCGGTTTCGTACCTCCTGGCTGTCGCGCGAAGGTGTGTTTGCCATGGTGTTCATGCCGCTGGCGCTGATTTATCTGGCCAGCATCTGGTTTGACGCGCCACTGTGGCTGCGTGAAACCTTTGGTTTCCTGACTGCCGTACTGGCCTGGATCACGGTGTTTTCCACCGGCATGATCTACGCCTGCCTGAAAACCATCCGCCAGTGGAATACCCCGCTGGTCCCGGCCAATTACCTGGCGCTGGGCTATGCCAGCGGCAGCCTGCTGCTGCTGTTGGGGGCCGTGGTTGCCGAGCTCGACACTACGCCCTATATCGCGATGTCGGCCCTGATCATCTCGATCGCCGCCGTGCTGAAGGCAATTTATTATTTCTGGATCCGCAGCCCCGGCCTCACGCCGACGATCAATACGGCAACCGGCCTGACCCGCGCCAAGGTGAAACTGCTCGATACCGGTCATACCCACGGTACTTTCCTGACCCAGGAGTTCGGTTTTCAGGTGGCGCGCCAGCGGGCCAGCCTGCTCAAGATCGTGGTGTTTGTCCTGGGGTTTGCACTGCCCGGCGTGATGATGGTTTGGGTGTTCGATCAGCAGGGCCAACAAATGGCCGCTATTGTGGCTGTCATGGCGGGGCTCGCCGGAGCGGCGGTTGAGCGCTGGCTGTTCTTTGCAGAAGCGCGTCACGTGGTGAACCTGTATCACGGCGCCCAGCGTTGCTGATTCGTTTTTGCTGCACATACATACTTGGATCACCCCGTTTCTTGATGTATATTAGCGCGCTCTAATTTACGCATCATGGAAGGATTACCCATGTTTGGATTGTCAGGTTTCAAGGAAGTCGATCCCGGTTATGTAGGCGAGCTTGCGGGCAAAGGCGCGCACTTGATTGATGTGCGTACCGAGGCGGAAGTGGCGCAGGGCGTCATTGATGGCGCGATCCATATTCCATTGCATCTGTTGCCGTTGCGCGCTGCCGACATCCCCCAGGACAAGCCCGTGGTGATCTACTGCCGCTCTGGTGCCCGGTCGGCGCAGGCATGCGCATTCATGGCGTCAAAGGGATACGGGAACATGCACAATCTGGCGGGAGGCATCATGGCCTGGGCCCGCTCGGGAAACGCGTTAAGCCGGCCCCGTTAAACAATATCAGTCAAGGCACGTTCAAATAGTTCCCGGTTTTTCCTATTCGGACAAGAAAATCGGTTGCAATGGGTGGGCATCTGGTTTAAGGTACCGCAGCGATTTTTAGTACATTTTAATGTAAGGAGAACATAATGAATTTTGATAAAGAACTTGATGCCCGTGGCCTGAACTGCCCCTTGCCTATCCTGCGCGCCAAAAAGGCCCTGGCTGACGTTGGGAGCGGTCAAGTGCTGAAAATTCTGTCCACGGACCCGGGTTCGGTCAAGGATTTCGCCGCTTTCGCCAAGCAGACCGGCAATGAGTTGCTGTCCACCGCTGAAGCGGGTGGTGAATTTACCTTCTTCATGAAGAAGAAGTAATTTAGCAAGACAAAATCAGCGCCGTCTGTTCCTTGAACACACGGCGCTGTTTTTTTTTAAAAACCGGAACAGGAGAGAGAGCATGGATACTAAAAAAATGGCCATCATCGCCACCAAGGGAACACTGGACTGGGCTTACCCCCCGTTCATTCTGGCCTCGACGGCAGCAGCACTGGGCTATGAAACCCAGATTTTCTTCACGTTTTATGGCCTCCAGCTCGTCCGCAAAGACACGTCCGGCCTGAAAGTGAGCCCGCTGGGCAACCCCGGCATGCCGATGAAGATGCCTTTTGGCCCCAAGTGGTTCAAGGACATCAACTGGAACATGCCCAATGCGATTCAGTCTCTCGTGCCCGGTTATGAAACCGTTGCCACCACGCTGATGAAGCAAACCATCAAAAATACGGGTGTTGCCACCATTCCCGAATTGCGTGAGTTGTGCCAGGAAGCGGAAGTCAAGTTCATCGCCTGTCAAATGACGGTTGAACTGTTCGGTTTCGAGCACTCCGACTTTATTGACGGCCTCGAATATGGTGGTGCCGCCACTTTCTTCGAATTCGCCGGCGAAACCGACATCTGCCTGTTTATCTAACCAGCAGATTGCAATTCGAAAAAAGGGCCGAATCATTTCGGCCCTTTTTTGTGTCTTTTGTACCACACGACGTGCTGTTTGACTGGCCAAATAGGATAAGTGCCTTGTCTAAACGCAAGCACGGGCGTAGCCTCTGGTCCAAGTCACTCGACAAGTCTAACTGTAGTAATTCTGCCCCTAGGAGACAAATAATGAAATTTACACGCGTATTCGCATTCATGGCACTGGCTGGTCTGGCTGGCAGTGCCTTCGCTACCAACGGTTATTTCTCGCACGGCTATGGCATGAAGGCCAAGGGCATGGCTGGTGCAGGCACCGCCAACTCCGAAGACGCTTTTGGCGGCGCAAACAACCCCGCTTCCATGGCTTTTGTGGGCAACCGCATTGACTTGGGCGCCGACCTGTTCAGCCCGATCCGTGAAGTTTCGAATGACAGCGCTTTTGGTAGCCGGCAAACGATCGAAAGCGACATGGACTTGTTCCTGGTACCTGAGTTTGGCTACAACCGCGTGGTCAACTCTAATATGTCACTCGGTGTGACCGTTTATGGTAATGGCGGCATGAACACTGACTACCAGGCTGTGCCGGGATTTGGCACCACCAACATTTTGGGTGGTGGTGGTTCGCTGGGCGTGGACTTGATGCAATTGGTGATTGCACCGACCCTCGCCTACAAAGTAGCACCTAACCACTCACTTGGTGTGTCTCCGTTGATTGGATATCAGCGCTTTGCTGCTACTGGCCTGAGTTCATTCATTGGATTTTCTTCGAATGGCGCAGCATTGACGGATCAAGGGCATGACGATGCCTTCGGTTTTGGTGTGCGTGTTGGTTACATGGGCAAGATCACTCCGACTGTTACTATCGGCGCTGCATATTCTTCCAAGATCGACTTCGATGAATTCAGCAAATATGCTGGCTTGTTTGCAGAGCAGGGAGATTTTGATCTTCCCGAGAACTACAACCTGGGTGTTGCCTGGCAGGCAACCCCTCAGGTTAAGCTTGCATTGGACTACCAGCGCATCAATTACGCAGATGTGGCTTCGGTGGGTAATCCTGTGAGCAATTTACTAGTGCTGGGTCAGCCACTCGGGGCAACCAATGGACCAGGCTTTGGCTATTCAAATGTTGATGTATGGAAACTCGGTGTTGAGTACAAATACAATCCGAAGCTGACATTGCGTGCTGGCTATAGCCAGGGCGACAATCCCATTAGCGCCGCTGATGCAGGTGAAGTGTTGTTTGGTATTCTCGCGCCCGCAGTGATTGAGAAACATGCCACGTTGGGCTTTACCTATACGCTGGGCTCGGGAGACGAAGTCACCATGGCCTACATGCATGGTTTTGAAAATGATGTGACTTCTGCCCGCCCAGGTGGAGCATTTGGCACAAGCGTAGATACCATCAAAATGTATCAAAACTCGCTGGGTATCCAGTACAGTTGGAAGATGTAATTCCCGATTGAATTTGATGCTTTAAAACGGGGCCGAAAGGCCCCGTTTTTTTGTGCCTCACGAGATTGGGGACCTATTTAATGTCGAGATGACCAACTAAAAAGCGCAGCCGGGGCTGCGCTTTTTAGTTGGTCCCGACAGAAAGGCTCAACCCAGTCGTGTGTGCTGAGCCTCCAGTTTTTGCAGCATGGAGACAAAGTCTGCCAGGCGTGCCTGCTCCTGTTGCACCACAGCGGCAGGCGCTTTGTCGACAAAGTTGGCGTTGGATAATTTTCCTTTTGCCTTGGAGATTTCACCGGTGATGCGGGTGATTTCCTTGGCTAGCCGGGCACGTTCTTCATCCTTGTTGATTTCCACCACCAGCATCAGCCGCATGTCGCCTACCAGGGCAACTGGGGCATCGGCGTCCGCAAGTGCAGCCACTGCAGTCACTTCGCTGAGCTTGCCGAGTGCGGTGATGTAGGGCGCGAGCGTATTGATGACAACGGTATCGCCCTCGATCACCAGCGGCACGCGCTGGGCAGGCGACAGGCTCATTTCGCTACGCAGGGTGCGGCAGGCGTTGACCAGTTCCTTCAGCGTCTGGATACGTGTGACGCTGTCGGTGTGGGGCTGTTCTGAGGTTGCTTGGGGGAAACCCGCCAGCATGATGGTGTCGCCCGAAACACCGGCCAGCGGTGCGACTTTTTGCCACAATTCTTCGGTGATGTAGGGAATGATGGGGTGGGCGAGGCGCAGGGTGGCTTCGAGTATGCTGGCGAGGGTGCGGCGGGTGGCGCGTTGCTGTTCGGGGGTGCCATTGTTCAATTGCACCTTGGCGAGTTCCAGATACCAGTCGCAGTATTCATCCCATACAAATTCGTACACGGCACGCGCGGCCTGGTCGAAGCGGTAGGCGGCGAAGGCATCGTGCACTTCGGTGATCGCTTGCTGCAGGCGGGATGTGATCCAGCGGTCGGCGTCCGAAAAGTCCATCGGCTGGCTGGCGTTCTGGCCGCAGTCGTGGCCTTCCAGGTTCATCAGCGCGAAGCGGGTGGCGTTCCACAGCTTGTTGCAGAAATTGCGGTAGCCCTCGGCGCGTTGCAGGTCGAACTTGATGTCGCGACCGTGCGTGGCTAGACTCGCGAAGGTAAAGCGCAGCGCGTCGGTGCCGAATGCGGCGATACCCTCCGGGAATTCCTTGCGGGTGCGCTTTTCGATGCTGCTGGCCTGTTTGGGATTCATCAGGCCCTGGGTGCGCTTGGTGACCAGGTCGTTGACCGCAATGCCGTCGATGAGGTCGATCGGGTCGAGTACGTTGCCCTTCGACTTGCTCATCTTCTGGCCTTCGGAATCGCGCACCAGGCCGGTGACATAGACTTCGCGGAAGGGTGCTTTGCCGGTGAGATGCTTGGACATCATCACCATGCGCGCGACCCAGAAGAAAATGATATCGAAGCCGGTGACCAGAACAGACGTCGGCAGGTAGCGCTCGAGTTCCGGTGTCTGTTCGGGCCAGCCCAGGGTGGAGAACGGCCACAGCGCGGACGAGAACCAGGTATCGAGCACGTCGTTATCCTGCGTCAGCTCACGTCCGCCTGCCTGTTTGCGGGCTTCAGCTTCGGTGTGCGCGACATAGAAATTGCCGTCGGCGTCATACCAGGCCGGGATACGATGCCCCCACCAAAGCTGCCGTGACAAACACCAGTCCTGGATGTTCTCCAGCCACTGACGATAGGTGGTGGTCCAGTTTTCCGGAACGAACTTTACTTCGCCGGATTCGACTGCATCCAGCCCCTGTCTGGCCAGGCCGTCCATGCTCATGAACCACTGATCGGTGAGCATGGGTTCGATCGCCGCGTGGGTGCGGTCTCCGCGCGGGATCATCAGCTTGTGCGGCTTGGCAGAGACCAGCAGGCCTTGCGCCTGTAGCTCATCCAGCATTTTCTGGCGCGCCTCGTAGCGATCCAGGCCCTGGTATTCGGCCGGGCACAGATCGTTCATTTTGGCATCAAGCGTGAGCACGCTGATGGCCACCAGCTTGTGGCGCTGCCCGACCTGCCAGTCGTTGAAATCGTGCGCCGGGGTGATCTTGACCACGCCGGTGCCGAATTCACGATCGACATAATCGTCGGCGATGACGGGGATGCTGCGTTCAGCGATGGGCAGGCGGACATGCTTGCCGATCAGATGGGCGTAGCGTTCGTCTTCCGGATGCACTGCCACGGCAGTGTCGCCGAGCAGGGTTTCCGGGCGGGTGGTGGCGACAGTGAGCGCACCGGAGCCGTCTTCCAGCGGGTAGCTGATTTCCCAGATGAAGCCTTCTTCCTCGGTGGGGACGACTTCAAGGTCGGATACGGCGGTTTGCAGTACCGGATCCCAGTTCACCAGCCGTTTGCCGCGATAGATCAGACCTTCGCGATAGAGTCGCACGAACACTTCGGTGACGGCCTTCGACAGGCCTTCATCCATGGTGAAACGCTCGCGACTCCAGTCGGGGCTGGTACCCAGCCGCCGCATCTGCTGGGTGATGCTGGAACCGGAGTGCTCTTTCCAGTCCCAGACTTTCTCGAGGAATTTCTCGCGCCCGAGATCGTGGCGTGAAATGTTCTGCGCGTCGAGCTGGCGTTCCACCACGATCTGGGTGGCGATGCCGGCATGGTCGGTGCCCGGTTGCCACAGGGTGTTGTCGCCTGCCATGCGATGATAGCGGGTGAGCGCATCCATCAGCGTGTGCTGGAAGGCGTGGCCCATGTGCAGCGTGCCCGTGACATTGGGCGGCGGCAGCATGATGCAGTAGGCGGGGGCTTGGGCGTTGTCTCTAGCCTTGAAGTAGCCGGCACTTTCCCATTGGGCGTACCAGCGTTTTTCGATTT
>JANJUT010000010.1 GCA_024710445.1 Thiobacillus sp. | reverse complement strand
TGGTAGATACGCCGCTCGCCATCCCACAGCAGCAAGGCGTGTTCGCGCAGCCGCGCCAGAACCGTGTTGAGCTTGATTTGCGAGAGGTAGGCGAAATGCGATTCGAGTTCGCGCGGTGTCCATTCCGGCGCGTCGGCGCGCAGGCCGATTTCGCGCAGCACCATCAGGCGGATCAGCACTTCCTCGTCGCCGCCGCGAAACAGCGCGATCAGCGCGCCGATCAGCGGGCGCGCGGCGAGCAAGGGAAACAGCGGCGGGATGTCTTCCGCGACCAGGCCAGGCGCGAGAAATTCCGCCAGGTTCGCGCCGTCGCCCGATGCCGCCATCACACGCCCTGCTTCAAACTCGCTTCAATAAAGATGTCGAGATCACCGTCCAGCACCTTCTGGGTGGCGGAGACTTCGACGTTGGTGCGCAGGTCCTTGATGCGCGAGTTGTCGAGCACGTAGCTGCGGATCTGGTGACCCCAGCCGACGTCGGACTTGCCGGCTTCGAGCTTGTCCTGTTCGGCCTGGCGCTTGCGCAGTTCGGCTTCGTAGAGTTTCGATTTCAGCATCGACATCGCCTCGGCGCGGTTCTTGTGCTGCGAGCGGTCGTTCTGGCACTGCACCACGATGTTGGTGGGCAGGTGGGTGATGCGCACCGCCGAGTCGGTCTTGTTGATGTGCTGGCCGCCGGCGCCGGACGCGCGATAGGTGTCGACGCGCAGGTCGGCGGGGTTGATCTCGATTTCGATCGAATCATCGACTTCGGGGTAGACAAAGATGCTGGCGAAGCTGGTGTGGCGGCCGCCGGACGAGTCGAATGGCGATTTGCGCACCAGGCGGTGGACGCCGGTTTCGGTGCGCAGGGTGCCGTAGGCGTAGTCGCCTTCGACCTTGATCGAGGCCGACTTGATGCCGGCCACGTCGCCTTCGGATTCTTCCAGCAGTTCGGCCTTGAAGCCTTTGCGTTCGGCGTATTTCAGATATTGCCGCAGCAGCATCGAGGCCCAGTCGCAGGCTTCGGTGCCGCCGGCGCCGGCCTGGATGTCGATGAAGCAGTTGTTGGGATCGGCCGGATTGTTGAACATGCGGCGGAATTCCAGCGTCGAGACATCCTTCTCGATGCTTTCGATGTCGGACTGCACGGCGGCGAGCGTGTCGTCGTCGTTTTCTTCGCGCGCCATCTCGAACAGTTCGGCCGCATCCTTGAGGCCGGATGACACGCGGTCGAGCACCAGCACCACGTCTTCCAGTGATTTACGTTCGCGGCCCAGTTCCTGGGCGCGGGCGGCGTCGTTCCAGAAATCCGGCGCTTCGGACAGGCGGACGACTTCTTCTAGACGATCTTTCTTGTGATCGTAGTCAAAGAAACCCCCTGAGTTGGGTGGCACGCTCGGCTAGGTCGGCAAGACTGGCTTCGATCTGATTGAGTTGTTCTGCTTCCATGGTGTGTGATGCGTCAGGCGGAAAAGCCGCGGATTATAGCCCACGTGACGATCAGTCCCAGCCCCACCGCCCCCATGCCCGCGACTGCGTGGCGTGCCATTTGCCAGCCGCCTATGCTCAGGGCGAGCACAGACTTGAACGCCAGGTTGGACAGGATTGCCAGCGTGATGACGTTGACCAGCACCGCCACCGACAGCTTGTCCAGGTTGTGCAGGCGCAGGCTGGACAGGGTGATGGCGTCGACATCGGTGAGTCCGGACACCAGTGCCACGCCATACAGTCCGCTGTTGCCCAGCCAGTCGGACAGCCAGGCTGCGGCCAGCAGCACCACGCCGTACATCAGGCCGAAGCCCAGTGCGGTGCGCAATTCGGTGGGGTTGGTCATTTCCAGCGCGGGGGGATCGCCCTGCGGGCGCAATTTGCGTACGCCGTAGAGCGCACCGAGGCTGCCCGCAACCAGGCCGCCAGACAAAACCGGCAGCAGTTGCGTCAATACCGACGGCGCCAGCACGGCAGCCAATACCCCAAGACGCGCCAGCACCACCAGGTTGGCCAGCACGATCACGGTGACTGCCGTGGGCATCAGCGCGTGGTTGGCGCGGGCATGGCGGCTGAACGCCAGGGTGGTGGCGGTGGAGGACACCAGTCCGCCCAACAGACCCAGCATGACGGCACCGCGCTGTTGTCCCACCAGCCGCAGCGCGGCATAGCCGGCCAGGCCCACGCCCGCAATCAGCACCACCATCCACCAGATCTGGTGCGGGTTCAGCGCGCCATACGGGCCGTAGTTCTGGTTCGGCAGCAGCGGCAGAACGATCAGCGCCAGCACGGAAAACTGCAGCACCGACAGCAGGTCGCGCCGTGAGAGGTTCTGGCTCCAGCCGCGCAGCTCGGGCTTGAAGTACAGCAGGATGGTGGCCGAAATCCCCAGCATGACCGCCAGCTGGATTTCGTTCTGCCATACCAGGATGCCCAGCCCGTAGCACAGCAGCAGTGCCGCCACGGTGGTGGTTCCCGGATCGCCGTCCACCTGGGAAGGCGCATGCATGTAGGCCGCGATCATCATCGCGCCGACCAGCAGCATGCCGGCCGCAATCAGCCATGGTTCGCCCAGCGCCGTGGCCAGGTGTGCCGTCAGCACCGCCAGCAGGGCCGTCAACGCAAACGTGCGCAGGCCCGCCTTGGCTGCCGGGTTGCGTTCGCGTTCCAGTCCCATCAGCAAGCCGATTGCCAGCGCCACGACATAGCGCGGCAAAACGGCCAGTTCGGGGGGGAGCCAGGACATCAGTTCGTTCATAAGCAGTGTCTTGTTGAGACGGTTGTTGGCCTAATCGTACCTTCAGACTGACAGGAACGGGTTGATGCGGCCCGGGCTTGAGCTTCAGTTGGCTGATCGAAACACAATCAGGCATGGATTGGCTTGCCCGATATCTGTTATCGAGGGCAAGGTGGCATTGTCCGGATTCGGCGCCAAGACGGTGTAGACTCCATGCTCACATTCTTCAAGTAATCAGTGTTTGTCCTGAGACATTTCCACAATTGCAGTTGATGCCGCCAAGTATGTTGTCCATCCATGATCTGGCCTGCGAGCGCGGCGAGCGTCTGTTGTTCCGTAACCTCGATTTCGAGCTGTCTGCAGGCGAGGCCCTGTTGGTGCGGGGCGGCAATGGGCGCGGCAAGACCAGTC
The DNA here is from genome assembly GCA_024710445.1 of Thiobacillus sp. Taxonomy (GTDB): domain Bacteria; phylum Pseudomonadota; class Gammaproteobacteria; order Burkholderiales; family Thiobacillaceae; genus Thiobacillus. Next base: position 2,466 of record JANJUT010000010.1, on the reverse strand, counting down.
TGTTGCGTATTCTCTGTGGGCTGTCTTTGCCTGCAGCCGGTGTGGTGCGCTGGCGTGGTGAACTCATCGGCAAGGTGCACGAACAATATGGCCGGGAAATGGCCTACATCGGTCATGCCAATGGCATCAAGGATGACCTGACCCCACTGGAAAACCTGCGGCTCGCGGCTGCACTGGGCGGTCGTGACCTCGATAACGCAACCGCGATGGCAGCGCTGGAACGGGTGGGGCTGTCGCGCTGTCTGGATTTTCCCGCACGGGTATTGTCCTTTGGCCAGCGCCGGCGGGTTGCGCTGGCCGGGCTGATGACGGCGGGCGCCTTGCTGTGGATTCTGGACGAACCCCTGACCGGTCTGGATGTTCAGGGGGTGGCCATGGTGGAGCAGATGATCCGCGATCATGTCGTGGCGGGCGGACTGGTGATCATGACGACCCATCAGCCGCTGGCGCTGGACGGGGTGACGCCCAGAACCCTGTCGGTCGGGGAGTAACGTGGTTTGAAACTGCTGAGTCGCCAACTACCCTGTTCGATCTTCGGTGCCTGCTGGGAGGCTTGCGGGTGGAGCCTGCAGGTGCAGGATCCGCCATGCTGAAATTCCTTTTTACGGTCATTCGCCGCGATGTGTTGCTGGCCGCGCGGCGGCGTGGCGACTGGCTGACCGCGCAATTCTTCTTTGTCATGGTGGTCAGCATGTTTCCGCTGGGCATCGGTCCCGAGCCAAGCATGTTGCGCACGATTGGCCCGGGGGTGGTCTGGGTGGCCGCGCTGCTCGCCTCGCTGCTGTCGCTGGGCCGGCTGTTTGCCGACGATTATCGTGACGGCACCCTGGAACAAATGCTGCTGTCGCCGTATCCCAATACCCTGCTGGCATTGGGCAAGGCCATCGCGCACTGGATCATCAACGGGATTCCGCTGTTGATCATTGCGCCGGTGCTGGGGATCCAGTTCAACCTGCCGGCCGAGGCGCTGTGGATACTGGTCCTGTCGCTGGCCATCGGGACGCCGATCCTGTCCCTGCTTGGCAGCATCGGCGCGGCCTTGACGCTGGGCTTGCGTGGCGGCGGCGTGCTGGTTACCTTGCTGATCCTGCCGCTGTATGTACCGGCCTTGATCTTTGGTGCAGGCGCGGTGGAAGGCGTATTCTCCGGCACCGGCCCGGAAGCACACCTCTCGTTGCTCGGGGCGTTTCTGATTCTGTCGTTGCTGCTGGCCCCCTGGGTGAGTGCAATGGCCCTTAAAGTTTCCGTGGAGTAAGTCTTGAATCTGTACTACTACGCTTCGCCATCGACCTTTTATCCCCTGGCAGGCAAGCTGATTCCGTGGTTTGCCGCTCTGGCCCTGATCCTGACGGTAGTCGGCCTCTACATCAGCTTCTTCCTGGCCCCCACCGATTTCCAGCAGGGCGAAGGCTATCGCATCATCTTCATCCACGTCCCGGCAGCCTGGATGTCGATGTTCATCTATGTCGTCATGGCGTTCTGGTCGGCCATCGGGCTGGCCTGGAATACCCGCCTTTCATTCGTCATGGCGCGTGCGCTTGCCCCCACCGGTGCCATGTTCACCTTTGTGGCCCTGTGGACCGGCGCATTCTGGGGCAAGCCGATGTGGGGCGCGTGGTGGGTGTGGGATGCCCGCCTGACGTCCGAACTGATTCTGCTGTTTCTTTATGTGGGTGTCATGGCCCTGCAGGCGGCGATCGATGATCCGCGCCGCGCGGACCGAGCCGGGGCATTGCTCAATCTGGTCGGTGTCGTCAACGTGCCGGTCATCTATTTCTCGGTCAAATGGTGGAACACCCTGCATCAGGGTTCTTCCGTCAGCCTCACCGGGGCGCCGTCCATGGCACGCATCATGTTGTGGGGCATGCTGATCATGGCGCTCGCCGCCTGGATGTATACCATTGCCGTTGCCCTGGTTCGTGCGCGTTCACTGGTTCTCGAGCGTGAACGGCAAACCGACTGGGCGCGTACCTTGCTGGAGGGCAAGCCATGAACTGGGAAAGCTGGGAGGCCTTCTGGGCCATGGGCGGTTATGGCCTGTATGTCTGGGGTTCGTTCGGGGTAACGGCACTTTGCATCGTGGGCGAGGTCTGGCTGCTGCGGCGCCATTGCCTGCAGACCTGGCAGCGGCTCAAGCGCATGAAATCCTGGGAAACACAGTAACTTTGGAACGATGATGAAACCACGGCACAAAAAACTCGCCTTGATCACCCTGGTCGTCGCAGCCCTTGGGGTTGCGGTGGCACTGGTGCTCAATGCATTCAACAGCAATCTGGTGTTCTTTTTCTCGCCCACGCAGATCGTCAATGGGGAGGCGCCGACCAGTCGTGCCTTCCGCATCGGTGGTCTGGTCGAGGCGGGGAGTATCAAGCGCGAGGCGGATGGGCTGACCACACGTTTCGTCGTCACCGACACCGCCAAGTCGATTCCGGTGACGTACACCGGCATCCTGCCCGACCTGTTCAA
>JANJUT010000009.1 GCA_024710445.1 Thiobacillus sp. | reverse complement strand
CTGGATCTCCGAAGCCGATGCCAAGGCAGCCGGCATCGAGGACAACGACTGGGTCGAGGCGATCAACCACAACGGCGCAACGGTGGCGCGTGCAGTCGTTTCGCAACGCATTTCGCGCGGTGTGGCCATGATGTACCACGCCCAGGAGAAGATCGTGAACGTGCCTGGATCGAATGCCACCGGCAAGCGCGGCGGCATCCTCAACTCGGTGACGCGCGTCGTCATGAAGCCGACCAACATGATTGGTGGCTACGTGCAGCTGGCCTACAGCTTCAACTACTACGGCACGGTGGGCAGCAACCGCGATACCGAGATCATCATGCGCAAGGTGGCGGACAAGGACATCGACTGGCTGGAACGCCCGCTGACTCCGGAACGCGAAGCACAGCTCAACCCGCCCGGTATCGGCAAGCGTTGATCGTCGCGTGAACAGGATAAATTAGGAGAAACCCATGAAAGTACGTGCTCAATTCGCATTTGTCTTCAATCTGGACAAATGTATTGGATGCCACACCTGCTCGGTGACGTGTAAGAACACGTGGACCAACCGCAAGGGTGTGGAATACGTCTGGTTCAACAACGTCGAGTCCAAGCCTGGCATCGGCTATCCCAAACAGTGGGAGAACCAGGAGAAATGGAAAGGCGGCTGGATGCTGAACAACGGCAAGCTGGAACTGAAATCCGGCGGTCGTGCATCCAAATTGCTGAACATTTTTGCCAATCCGGACCTGCCGCAGATCGACGATTACTACGAGCCCTTCACCTACAACTATGCGCGCCTGCAAAATGCGCCGTTGTCCGAAGCGGCACCGACCGCACGCCCGCTGTCGATGATCACCGGCGACCCCATGGAGAAAATCACCAGGGAGCCGAACTGGGAAGACGATCTGGCAGGCGAGTTTTCCAAGCGCAGCGTGGACAAGAACTTGGACAACATCCAGAAGGATATGCTCGGCATGTTCGAGAACACCTTCAACATGTATCTGCCACGCATCTGCAACCACTGCCTGAACCCGGCCTGCGTGGCAGCCTGCCCGTCCGGTTCGCTCTACAAGCGCGAAGAAGACGGCATCGTCCTGGTTGATCAGGACAAGTGCCGCGGCTGGCGCTTCTGCATGAGCGCATGCCCGTACAAGAAGGTCTACTACAACTGGGAATCCGGCAAGGCAGAAAAATGCATCGCCTGCTATCCACGCGTCGAATCCGGCATGCCGACGGTGTGTTCCGAATCCTGCGTCGGCCGCATCCGCTACAACGGCATCATGCTGTATGACGCCGACAAGATCGAAGCCCTGGCCAGCACCAGCAACGAGCAGGACCTGTACGAAGCGCAGTGCAGCATCTTCCTCGACCCCAACGACCCGGCAGTGATAGCTGCCGCCAAGGCCGAAGGCATCAACGAAGACTGGATCATCGCCGCGCAAAAATCGCCGATCTACAAAATGGCGATCGACTGGAAGATAGCCTTCCCGATGCACCCGGAGTTCCGCACCCTGCCAATGGTCTGGTACGTGCCGCCGCTCTCGCCGGTTCAGTCCCAGATCGACCAGGGCAACCTGCCAGTCGGCCCGGATGGCGCCATTCCCCTGGCCAGCGCAATGCGCACGCCAACCAAGTACCTGGCCAACCTGTTCACCGCAGGCAAGGAAGAGCCGATTCGCAGCTCCCTGAATCGCCTGATCGCCATGCGCAGCTACCAGCGCTCGGTGCATGTCGAAGGCGTTGCGGATACGCGGGCCCTCGAGGCTGCGGGCATCACCGAAGATCAGGCCAAGGAAATGTACCGTTACCTGGCGATTGCCAACTACGAAGATCGTTACGTCATCCCCACCGGCCACGAAGAGGAACGGATGGACGATGCCTACGGCTTCCAGGGCCAGAACGGCTTCACCTTCGGCAACGACTCCTCGGCAGGCATCAGCAAGATCACCCTGTTCCCGCGTCGCCGCAAGGAAACGCTGGAACCTGCTGAACTGGCTCCGTCTGCTGATAAAAGCTGAAAGGAAACATCATGCCTATCTACAAATTATTAGCAGTGCTGCTGGACTACCCGGATCAGGAGTTGCTTGATCATCTTCCGGAGATTGGTGCGGAAATCGGAAAAAGTCCGGCTATCGACAAGGCGGAAAAGGATGCCCTGCTGAAGCTGATCGGTCACCTGTCCAACACGCCACTGATCGATCTGCAGGAAAGCTACGTGAAGACGTTCGATCTGACGCCGGAGCACAGCCTGCACCTGACCCACCATCTGTTCGGTGATGACAACGACCGCAATCGCGGTCCTGCACTGATCGACCTGGGCGAGTTGTACAAGGACTATGGCATACAGACGACAACCAACGAGTTGCCCGACTATCTGCCGCTGATCCTGGAATTTGCTGCCTTGCTGGAAGATAACGAGGCTACAACCTTCCTGGCCGATGCCAACAAGGTGCTGACGGTTCTGACCGACAACCTGATCAAGGCCGGTAGCCCCTATGCTCCGCTGCTTTCCATCGTCAAAAGCCGCGCCACACTCACCCGTCTGGCGGCTTAAGGAGGAACAAAATGAACGAAGAGTTTTTCAACCTGAACAATCTGCTTTTTGGCATTTTTCCCTATGTCTGCCTGAGCATTTTCTTTATCGGAAGCTGGGTGCGCTTTGACCGCGAACAGTACGGCTGGACCAGCGCGTCCAGTCAGCTGCTCTCCACGGCCGGCATGCGCCTGTCCAGCAACCTGTTCCATATCGGCGTGATCGGCATCTTCTTCGGTCACCTGGTCGGCCTGCTGGCACCCTACGCCATCTGGGGAACCATTGGCTTGTCCTCGCTTGGCAAGCAAAGCATCGCCATGTACGGTGGTGGTTTCCTCGGCATTCTGTGCATGATCGGTGGCCTGATGCTGATGTGGCGCCGTCTGACCAACCCACGTGTGCGTGCAACGAGCCGTACGTCGGATATTTTCATCCTGGCCTGGGTACTGATCACGCTGGGGTTCGGTCTGGCAACCACCTTCACTACGGCTCACCACGCCGCAGAAGGCAGTGCCGACACCATGATGGCTCTGGCGCAGTGGGCCAAGAGTATTGTGCTGTTCAGCCCGAAGCCTGAGCTGGTAGCCAATGTCGAAACGGTGTTCCAGCTGCATCTGGTCTTCGGCATGACACTGTTCCTGCTGTTCCCGTTCACCCGGTTGGTCCACGTCTGGAGCGCGCCGTTCGGTTATCTGGCTCGCTCTTACCAGATCGTTCGCACCAAGCGCCGCCTTCCAGCGCGGTAAGGCTGGCTGAACCGGGCTTGCTGCTGACCTTGCCGGTTGGTAGCAAGCCATTTTTTTGTCCCTTTGCCATGACTGATCTCTGTGCCAGTGAAGACCTGACCGTAACCTGGAAAAGGGGTTCGCATGTTTCGTAAGTTCAGCTGGATCGTTCTGGTGATTGCAGTCATTGCTGGCGTGCACTTTGCGCTGCAGGGAATCATCCAGAGTGGTGATGCGAAAAAGCGCCAAGGCCCGGACCTGGAAAAAGTGGCACGGCTGGAAGCGGCGGATCCTGCACACGGCGCCAAGGTACGTGCCGGCATGGTCAAGTACGAATCCATCTGTCGTCTGTGCCATCATCGCACCGGCATAGGCGGCAAGTTCACGCCGCCCATTGTCGGCAGGACAGCAGAGCAGATCGAGATTTTGCTAAAGTTGTACCGCAGCGGCACCCACAGGGGCCCATTGACCAACCTGATGGCGCCTTGGGCGGCCGATTTGACCGATGAAGACATCAGCAACCTGGCGGCATATGTTGAGACGCTATAGGACGAGTTGTCCTGCTACAGCAGGATCAACCCGCACGCTTTTACAGGGAAGAGTTCACGAAACAAACACAGGAAGGATTGCGACATGAATCAAAGTACCCAGAACAATGAGCGCTTGAATACCCAGAACACCACCAATCCCTACGCCATCTACACGCGCAAGGTGCTGGTCGATGGCAAGGAGGTGCTGACCGACCAGGAAGGCTACATCCTGAACATGGACGAGTGGAGCGAGGCGTTTGCACGCGCCCAGGCGGAGCAGGAAAACCTGGTTCTGACCAACGAACATTGGGATGTGATCCACTTCATTCGCGCCTACTATGAAGACCACAGTGTGCAGGCACAGGTGCGTGACATGATCCGGCATTTCCGCGAAGCCTGGGGCCCGGAGCGGGGCAACAATCACCACCTCCATGCCATCTTCCCGATGGGTGGCCCGCAGAAGCAGGGCAACCGTCTGGCTGGAATCCGCAAGACCAAGGGCGAGCACTGAACCCAGCCCGGCGCATTATCCATCCCGGCCCTGGCCCTGTTCACGCAGGACCGGGGCTTTTTATTTCGATGAAGTGCAGCAGCCACCCAACTGACCAGAGCCGCTGAAGCGGCACTCGATCCCGTTTATACTCGCACAACATTTTTCTGCCCGCTGCTTGATCCAACGCCCATGTCTCCAAATCCTCCCCACCCCGGAACGTCATCCAAGCCGCGCGGAATGGCACTGTTCGCGCTCGGCTTCCGCCCCTTTTTCCTTGCCGCCGGCGTCTATGCCGTGCTGCTGATGGGGTTATGGCTGGCCGTACTTCAGGGAAGCTTCAGCCTCAGTGTATTGCCCTCACCCATCTGGCATGGCCATGAAATGCTGTTCGGTTTTGCCGTAGCCGTGATTGCCGGATTCCTGCTGACCGCCGCGCAGAACTGGACCGGCATCCCCATGCCCTCGGGCCGGCCGCTGGCCGCATTGTTCCTGCTGTGGCTGGCCGGACGGCTGGGCTTTCTGCTACCTGGTATGCCGGCAGGGCTGGTCGCGCTGATCGATCTGTCATTCCTGCCGCTGCTGGCGCTTGCGCTTGCTTTGCCCATCCACAGGGCGAAACAATTGCACAACTATCCCTTCCCCATCTTGCTGCTCGCCCTGACGGCGGCCAATGCGCTGGTGCACCTGCAGGCGCTCGGCTGGACCAGCACCGCCCGCCTTGGCCTGTATCTGGCCACCTACGTCGTGGTGGCGATCATGGTGGTGATGGGCGGACGGGTGATCGCCAGCTTTACCGACAACAAGCTGGGCACCCGTGCCCGCCGCTGGAACCTCATCGAACGGCTGGTGCTGCCCATCACGCTCGGCGCACTGCTCGCCGCGCTGATCGCACCCGATTCGCTTGTCACTGCACTGCTCACCGCCATCGCCGCGACCGTGCATGCCGTCCGCCTGACGGGCTGGTACACGCGCAAGTTCTGGGCGGTGCCGCTGCTATGGATCCTGCATCTTGGCTATGCCTGGATCACGCTCGGCTTTGTATTGCTCGCCTTGTCGGCAGCAGGCATGGGCGGAGCGGCCGTCAGCGCGCTGCACGCCTTCACCGCCGGCGGTATCGGCGTGCTGACGCTGGGCATGATGGCCCGGGTTTCGCTTGGCCACACCGGCCGTTTGCTGGAGCCCGCACCGGTGATGACACTGGCTTTCGTGGCCATCAACCTCGCCGCACTGGTACGCGTGCTGCTCCCGCTGTTCTTCCCGGCGGCCCATGCTCCGGGAATGGCCATTGCCGGACTGCTGTGGATGGCGGCATTCGGCGTGTTCGTCGTGGTGTATGCCCCCAAGCTGCTGCGCCCGCGCGCCGACGGCAAACCGGGCTGAGTGGTGCATTGATTCACGCCGCATGCATTGACGCATGCGGCCAAATGGGCGCAGGCTTTGCCTGACTCATCTTCACCCTAGTACGACAACCCATAAGTTTTGCTATGTTCGACGCGCCCCGCATCACCGATTGCTTTGTCGCTCATCCTCGCCATGGAACGACTATGGCTGCGGTTCGCTTCGCGCACTCGGCGCGCGGATGCGCGTCTCGGCATGTACGCAAACTTATGGGTTGTCGTACTAGATTCCCATGAACGCGATTCTCATCCGCGCAATCGCGCACTGCGCCCGCTGGCTCGTCCTGTGCCTGTTGTCATCCTCGGTGCTGGCCGCCTCGCCCGCCGGCGTGGTGGCAGTTTCGCACCCCGCCGCAGCCGCCGCCGGCGCACGCCTGCTGGCGCAGGGCGGCAATGCCATCGATGCCGCTGCCGCTGTGCAGTTCGCGCTCAATGTGGTCGAGCCGCAGTCGTCCGGCATCGGCGGCGGCGGATTCATGATGATTCATCTGGCCAGAACCGGCGAGACCTTCATCGTCGATTCGCGCGAGCGCGCGCCGGCTGCAGCCCGCGCCGGCATGTTTGCACCCGATGGCACGCCGATGCCCTTCCCGCTGGCCTCGACCAGCGGCCTGGCCGTCGGCGTGCCCGGCACCCTGCGCGGAATCGATACGGCATTGCGCCGCTGGGGTACGCGACGGCTGGGCGATACCCTGGCCCCGGCAATCGAACTGGCCGAACGCGGCTTTCGCGTCAACCGCTTCATGGCGGAAGACATCGCCAGCGATGACGGCCGTACCCGACTGCAAGCGGAAACCGCTGCAATCTTCCGGCCCGGCGGGGTG
>JANJUT010000227.1 GCA_024710445.1 Thiobacillus sp. | reverse complement strand
GCCACCACGGTGAACACGCCGAGCGCCATCACCATGATGAGCAGCGACAGCATCAGGCCATAGATGAAGTCGAGCGTCGATGACGCGCCGCTGCGCTGACGGGTAGCAGGCAGGAACAGGATCACCAACGGCAGCAGCGGCAGGACATAACGCACGCCCACCTGCAACACATCGGACAGCGAAGTGTCGCCCAGGCTTTGCGGCAGCACCCAGGCCATCAGCAGGGCGAGCAGGTAGGCCAGGGCAAGCAAATACGTCCATTTATGGCAACGCTCGTTTTGCGACGTGGCCACCGAGCCCACCAGACCTGCCAGAATCGCCAGCCACAAGGCCATCACCCAGGTGCTGTCCACCAGCACCAGCAGCGCGGCCATGGCAAAGACCGGAAGCGCGAGACGCGGCTCGATGCGCGCTTCGCTGCGCACCAGCGGCTGCCACAGCAGGAACAGGCCATAATGCGCCAGCAGAAACGCACGCGTGAGCGCCGCGTCGGCATCGAACACCACTGCCGCATGCAGGGACAGCAGCATCAAGGCCAGCCAGCGCCCGGAAGCCACATTGGTAAAGTGCGTGGCAAGCGACGTCAGCCAGGCAAGTCGGGGCGCCGTCACGGTGGGCTCAGTCATGTTGGAATGAAATGCGGGGACATGAAAAATTCAGCATGACACAGCTATCGGCATTCCATCCGGGAAATGGAGGCCGTCAACCCCAGCGCGGCCCTTAAAATCGATGAAATCCAGACGTGGCTGTCGTGTTTTCGTCAAATCCACATTGATTCACCCATGAAAACTCGTGTTTTACTTATTATTATCAAGTGGTTGCGGAAACAAAAATCCTGGCACGCATTTTGCAAAAGCCGAAACATAACATACAAGGAGAGCTTCACGATGCCGTATCCCACCTTCTCGCGACGCCAGTCGGGCTTTACCCTGATCGAAATCGCCATTGTGCTGGTCATCATCGGCCTGCTGCTCGGCGGCATTCTGAAAGGACAGGAGCTCATCAACAGCGCCCGGGTAAAAAACCTCGCAACCGACTTCCGCAACATTCCGGTATTCATTTACGCCTACCAGGACAAATTCCGGGCGCTGCCGGGCGATGATGCCGCCGTAGTCGCACACACGGGTGGAACACTCGCCACGACCGGCAGCACACCGGGTGATGGCATCATCGACGGGGCATGGAATAGCTCCACCAACACCCATGAGTCCTTCCTGTTCTGGGAGCACATCAGGAAAGCGGGGCTGGCGCCCGGGTCAACCAATATAGCTGCCACCGATTACCCACAAATAAACGCGGTAAGCGGCCCCGTCGGCATCCAGAGCACTAAGCCCTTTACCAGCATGAATAGCGGCACCTGGTTCATCTGCTCGGGCGGGATCACAGGAAAGCTCGCCAAACAACTGGACGTTCAACTGGACGATGGCGATACGGATGCTGGCTCAATGCAGGCCGGCGCAACCGCTAACGGCGCTTCAGCAGCCAATGGGTCGCTTGACGATGCCACGCCATATGTCGTCTGCATGGGCGTTTGATTTACACCCACCCGACACCAAGCCCGCTTCGGCGGGCTTTTTCTTGCCTGTCGTTCAGCCAAGGCTGAGCACATCACCCCTGCAGTACCCTGATCTCCGCCGCCGCCAGCCCATCGGCGGCGCCGCGCAGCATCAGCACATCGCCCACGCGGATTTCAGTCTCGGGCTGCGGGTCCACGCCCTTGATCCCCTGACGGCGGATCGCCACCACTTCCACCAGCAAGTCGTCCAGCGCCAGGTCTTCCAGGCTGCGCCCCGCTGCGGCTGCGCCCTGCGGAATCAGCACGGTATGCAGACGGGGCTGCGACTGCTGGTCGAGTTCGTCGTCCACATCGCTGGCGCCACGGAAATAGCCGCGCATCATGGCATAGCGCGTTTCGCGCACGCCCCGGATCCGCTTCAGCACCTGGGACAAGGGAATGCCCAGCAGCATCAATGCGTGCGAAGCCAGCATCAATGAGCCTTCCATCACCTCGGACACCACCTCGGCCGCGCCTGCGGCTTTCAGTTCGTCGATATGGGTATCGTCGATGGTACGCACGACCACCGGCAACTCGGGCCGCAATTCACGGACGTGACGCAGGATCGCCATGCTTGAGTGCAGGTCGGAATACGTCACCACGATGGCCTGCGCACGGCTCAACCCGGCAGCGACCAGCACCTCGCGGCGACTGGCGTCGCCATACACGACGCTCACACCCGATGCCGCCACTGCGCGGATGCGCTCGGGGTCGGCATCGAGCGCGACGAAGCTGATATCTTCGGCCTCGAACAAACGCGCCAGATTCTGGCCGCTGCGACCGTAGCCGCACACGATCACATGCTTGCTCTTGCCAAAGGTCTTGACGGCGATGTCGTGGACCTCCTTGGCACGCCCGGCCCACTCGCTGCCGGCAAGCAGACGGGTCAGCGTGTCCATGCGGTTGATCATCAAGGGCGCAATCAGCATCGACAGCACCATCGCCGCCAGAACAGGCTGCGTGATTTCAGCCCCCAACAAGCTCAGGTCGGCGGCTTGCGCCAGCAACACGAAGCCAAATTCACCTGCCTGTGCCAGCCCCAGCGCAGTTCGCACGGCGGTGGGCCGTGCACTGCCAAAGGCCAGGCCCAAACCGGTTACCAACACCGCCTTGCCAAGAACGATTGCTGCCACCAGCAGCAGCACATCGCCCCAGTTCAGCATGACCTGCATCAAGTCGAGCCGCATGCCGATGGTTACGAAAAATAGTCCCAGCAGCACATCGCGGAAAGGTTTGATGTCGTCTTCCACCTGATAACGATATTCGGTCTCGGACACCAGCATGCCGGCCAGGAATGCGCCCAGCGCCAGGGACAATCCGGCGCTTTCGGTCAGGTAGGCCAGCCCCAGCGTAAACAACAGCAGATTCAGCGTGAAGAGTTCAGGCGACTTGTGCCCCGCCACCCACTGAAACCAGGGGCGCATGATGCGCTGCCCCACGAACAGCAGGAACCCCAGCACTACCACCGCCTTCAACATGGCCAACGCCAGCGTGGCCGCCATCGCGTCCGATTCCTTGGCAAAGGCCGGAATCAGGATCAGCAGCGGCACCACGGCCAGATCCTGGAACAGCAAGGCACCAAAAATCTGGCGGCCATGCGGGGTCTGGATTTCCATCCGCTCGGCCATCATCTTCGAGACGATGGCCGTGGATGACATCGACATGATGCCGCCGAGCGCAATGGCGGCCAGCAAGGGCAAATCGAGCAGCCAGGCAATCAGCGCGGTGAGCACGATCGTCAGCACCACCTGTGCCCCACCGAAGCCAAACACGGTCATGCGCATGGTCATCAGCCGCGGCAGGCTGAATTCCAGACCGATGGAGAACATCAGGAAGACCACGCCGAATTCGGCCAGATAGCGCGCCTCTTCGCTGTCCGGAATCCAGCCCAGGGCAAAAGGCCCGATGGCAATACCCGTCACCAGATAGCCCAGCATGGTCGGCAGGCGCAAGGCGCGCGCAGCGGCCGCCACCAGCACGGCTGCGGCCAGTAGAGTCAGAACAAGTTGAAGTCCGCTATGCAATCGAAGTCCTCAAAGGCGAAATCCCGTTTACTGCTGCCAGCCATGTCGTGCCGGCAATGGGGAAAACGCTGTTGGATAAGCAGGCTTTAGTATACTTGCCGACCATGCACCCCGAACCTACGTCCCCCCAACATTTGCTTGAACTTGCACGCCAGGTGCTCGACATCGAGGCCGACGCGCTGCGCACGCTGTCGGCCCGCCTCGACCATCGCTTTGCCGATGCCGTCAGCCTCATGCTGGCCTGTAGCGGCCGCGTGGTGGTCACCGGCATGGGCAAGTCCGGTCATGTCGGCAGCAAGATTGCCGCCACGCTGGCTTCGACCGGCACCCCGGCCTTTTTCATGCACCCGGGTGAGGCCAGCCATGGCGATCTCGGCATGATCGCCCACGACGACGTGGTATTGGCCATGTCAAACTCTGGCGAGAGCAACGAAATCGTCAGCATCGTGCCGCTCATCAAGCGGCGCGGCGCCAAGCTCATCGCCATGACGGGCAACCCTGAGTCAACCATGGCGCGCGAAGCCGATGTGCATCTCAATGCCGCGGTCGACAAGGAAGCCTGCCCACTCAATCTGGCACCCACCGCCAGCACCACGGCGGCATTGGCGCTGGGCGATGCGCTGGCGGTAGCCCTGCTCGACGCCCGCGGCTTCTCCGCCGACGACTTCGCGCGCACCCATCCAGGCGGCAGCCTGGGACGGCGCTTGCTGGTGCACGTGCATGACATCATGCATACAGGCGATGCGCTCCCCAAAATCGATCACGAGGCATCACTTAAAGTGGCGCTGCTAGAAATGACGAAAAAGGGTCTGGGCATGACGGCGGTGGTCGATGGCAACGGCAAGGTAACCGGTGTTTTCACCGACGGCGACTTGCGGCGCGCGCTGGAACACGCACTCGACCTGCAGCAGGCGCGCGTGACCGACCTGATGACGAAAAACCCCAAGACAATCTACGCGGACGAACTCGCCGTGGCGGCGGTAGAAAAGATGGACACACTTAAAATCAATGGCTTGCTGGTCGTCGACCACGACAACACTTTACTGGGCGCACTCAACATGCACGACCTGCTGAAAGCGGGTGTCGTATGATGACCGCCGACCTGATTGCCCGCGCCCAGAAAATCAGGCTGATCGCATTTGATGTCGATGGCGTGATGACGGACGGCACCCTGTTTCTGGCCGACGATGGGCAGGAATTCAAGGGTTTCAACTCGCTCGATGGCCACGGCCTGAAAATGCTCAAGGGCAGCGGCGTGCAACTCGCGATCATTACTGGCCGCAGTTCGCGTGTCGTGGAACACCGCGCCAAAAATCTCGGCATCGAGATCATCCATCAAGGCGCACACGACAAGCTGGCCGTGTATGAATCGCTCTGTCGCGATCTCAATCTGGCCCACGATGCCACGGCCTACATGGGGGACGATGTGGTTGACCTGCCGGTGATGCGGCGTGCCGGACTCGCCATTAGCGTACCGGCAGCGCCCGAACTGGTGAAAGCACACAGCCACCTGATCACGACCCGCCAGGCCGGGCACGGTGCAGTGCGCGAGGCCTGCGAATTCCTGATGCGTACGCAAGGCACGCTGGACGCGGCCCTGGCGCCTTATTTGAAATGACCGGTTGCGTGTATTTTGCGTCAGGCACGAATGAGTTGAAGACCGCATGATCGCGCGCGGCTCGCTGTGGCTGCCACTGGCCATTTTGCTGGTGCTCGCCGTACTCAGTTTCTGGATCGAGCGCTCCGTGCAAATCTCGGCAAATGGCGATCCGGCCACACGGACCGAGCCGGAAGGCATTATGGAAAATTTCGATGCATTGCGAACCGACGACACGGGACAACCGCACTACAGGCTGACGGCCCGCAAGCTGAAGCACTATTCGAACAGCAAACGCACCGAACTCGAATCCCCCCACTTCATCCAGCTGGACACGCAATCGGGTGATGTCACAGCGGTGGCGCAACAGGCGACGGTTTCGCCTGACGGCGGCGAAGTAGACCTGCGTGGCGAAGTCCAGGTTCTGCGTGCGGCGCGGCCTGGACAATCCGCCATGTCGCTTCATACTGCCCGACTGGTTATTTTTCCCGAACGCGACATGCTTCACTCGCCCGGGCCGGTGGATGTCAGTGACGCCACCCTGAAACTGCACGCGAGTGCCATGGAATACAACGCCAGGCAACGCGTGATTAAACTGACAGGACGGGTGAAAGCCCATTACTTATCCGGAAGAAGCTAGCACCATGCAAACATTGAAAACGGTTTTTTATACGGCACTGTGTGCCGTCCTGCTGGCTCCCCCGGCCCATGCCGAAAAAGCCGACCGCGACAAGCCCGTCAACCTCGAAGCCGATACGGTCACGCTCGACGACATCAGGAAAATCAGCGTTTATCAGGGCAATGTGATCCTGAGCCAGGGCACGCTGATGCTGCGTGCCGACCGCGTCCAGGTCACCCAGAATGCAGGCGGGCTCGACAAGGTGAGCGCCACGGGCCGTCCCGCCGCCTTTCGCCAGAAGCTTGATGGGCGCGACGAGCAGATCGAAGGCTTTGCCGACCGCATCGAGTTCGACAGCGGCAACAGCCAACTGGAGTTGATCGGTCAGGCACGGCTGCGTCGTAATGGCGACGAACTGCGCGGCGCACAGATTTCGTATAACGCCAACACCGAGTTTTACACGGTGACCGGACAGCCTGATGCCAGAACGCCCAGTGGCCGGGTGCGCGCGGTCATCCGCCCGAAAACGCCCCCGGCACAACCCGCCGCCAAGCCATGAGCCAGATTTTTGCCCAGGGCCTGCGCAAGACGTATGGCAAACGCACGGTGGTACACGATGTCTCTTTTACCGTCAAAAGCGGGGAAGTCGTAGGGCTGCTTGGACCCAACGGCGCCGGCAAGACCACCTGCTTCTATATGGTAGTGGGGCTGGTCGCAGCCGATGGCGGCAATGTTCATCTGGACACACATGATCTGACGCACATGGCCATTCACCAGCGTGCGCGTCTGGGTCTGTCCTACCTGCCCCAGGAACCCTCGATCTTTCGCAAGATGACGGTGGAGGAAAACATCCGCGCCATTCTCGAATTCAAGCCCTACGACAAGGATGAACTCGAAGAGCATCTCAACAATCTGCTGGACGATCTGCATATCGCCCATTTGCGTGATGCCGCAGCAGCCAGCCTGTCCGGCGGCGAACGGCGGCGAGTGGAAATTGCCCGTTCGCTGGCGATCAATCCGCGCTTCATTCTGCTGGACGAACCGTTCGCCGGAGTGGACCCGATCGCCGTGCTCGACATCCAGAAAATTGTGCACTTCCTGTTCGAGCGCGACATTGGCGTGCTCATTACCGACCCCAACGTACGTGAAACGCTGGGAATCTGCCACCGGGCATACATCATCAACGAGGGCCGCGTACTGATTGACGGCACCCCTGACCTCATCATCCAGGACGACAACGCCCGCAAGGTGTATCTGGGCGAAAACTTCCGCCTGTAATTGCAACTTTCGCGACCTGCTCGCATCATATTCTTCTCAAGTCGGCATGCTTTTTGCCGTATTCAAGTTCCATGAAGCACAGCCTCCAGCTCAAGATTGGTCAGCACCTTACCCTGACACCCCAACTGCAGCAGTCGATTCGACTGCTGCAGTTGTCTACGCTGGAGCTGAATCAGGAACTCGAGCAAATGCTCCAGGACAACCCGTTGCTGGAACGCGAAGACGAGGAAGATGCCCGTACCGCATCGGAAGAGCCTCCTGCCCATACGGCCGAGGCCGAGGCCCAGACAACGGAATCGCCCCAATCAGACACCCCGGAACCTGACGCCTCGGCGTCGCTGGATGATGAAGACTGGAACGATTACAGCGCATCCGGTGGCGACGATGAGGAGAGCGACTATGCAGAAGGCTCGGTTTCAGGGGCCAGCCTGCGCGAGCATCTGTTGAATCAATTGATTGTCAGCCCGCTCACGCTGCGTGACCGCACCCTGGTTGCCACCTTGATCGATGATCTGGACGAAGCCGGCTTTCTCACCCAGCCACTGGCCGATATCACGGCCAGCCTGCAAGGCGAACTCGAGGAGCTTGAGCCCGAAGAAGTCGAAACCGCGCTCAAGCATCTGCAGAACATGGACCCCACCGGGGTCGGCGCGCGCGATCTGGCTGAATGCCTGACCCTGCAACTGCGGGCGCTGCCAGCCTCCACGCCGGCACGTGATGCCGCCATGCGGCTGACCACGCACTATCTCGATCTGCTGGCTGCACGCGATGTCGGCAAACTGAAGAAAATGCTCGGTATCGATGACCCGACATTGCGAACGGCACGCGCCCTGATTCTTTCGCTCAACCCGCGGCCGGGCGCGGCATTCAGCACCGAAGAGACGCATTACGTCATTCCCGATGTCTATGTGCGCAAGGTCAAGGGCATGTGGATTGCCAGCCTCAATGCCGACGCCATGCCCAAGCTGCGCGTCAACCGCGTCTATGCCGACATCCTGGCACGTCACCGTGAAGGCAATAGCGGCCAGCTCGCCAGCCAGCTTCAGGAAGCACGCTGGCTGATCAAAAACGTACAGCAGCGGTTTGACACCATCCTGCGCGTTTCGCAGGCCATCGTCGACCGCCAGAAACAATTCATCGAGCACGGGGAAGTTGCCATGCGGCCACTGGTACTGCGCGAAATTGCCGAGGCGGTGGAACTGCACGAATCGACGATTTCGCGCGTCACCACACAAAAGTTCATGATGACGCCGCGCGGCCTGTACGAACTCAAGTACTTTTTCGGCAGCCACGTTTCCACCGACAACGGCGGCGCCTGCTCCTCAACCGCCATTCGGGCGCTGATCAAACAGCTGATCGCTGCCGAAAGCGGCAAAAAACCGCTATCTGATGGCCAATTGGCCGAAGTTCTGGGGCAGCAAGGCATCGTGGTCGCCCGGCGTACCGTCGCCAAGTACCGTGAATCACTGCAAATCCCGCCTGCGAACATGCGGCGTGCGCTTTGATCACAAGAATATTCGAGCCGGTTCTGCCTAAAACGCTTTGCCGTGCTTGAATGTGTCCCACTTTCGTCCCACAATGAAAACGAGCGGAGCATCGCTCCTGAAGCCGGGACGAAACGCTGGTTTTCAGTTCTTTTAGCAGACTAAGGAGGCCCTATGAATTTGACGATTTCCGGTCATCACCTGGAAGTAACCCCAGCTATCCGTGACTACGTTTCCGAGAAACTCGACCGTGTTAAGCGCCACTTCGACAACGTCATCAACATGACGGTCATCATGCAGGTGGAAAAGCTGGTACACAAAGTGGAAGCCACTCTCCACGTCAAGGGCCATGATTTCCACGCCCACAGCGAAGATGGCAACATGTACGCCGCAATCGACCTCCTGGCTGACAAGCTGGATCGCCAGATCCTCAAGCACAAGGAGAAAACCTCGGATGTGCATCAGGGCAGCGGTGGCTTGAAGCACCAACAGCCGACGGAAAGTGAAGCCTGATATCCAACAGACAGAATGAAACAAATTGCCCGGGGCGGTTTTATGCCGCCGGGCGTATAATTTTCAGGCGCCGGATCTTTTAACCGGCTGTCTAACTGGCATGAATCTAATCGCCCCCCTCATTACCCCTGAAACCACCTTGCTGGATGTGAGCTTCACCAGCAAGAAGAAGCTGTTCGAACACGCCGCCGATTTGTTCGCCCGGGCCCATGGACTCAAGTCCACCGACATTTTCACCAGCCTGTTTGAACGCGAACGGCTGGGTTCGACCGCACTGGGCTGTGGCATCGCCATCCCCCATGGCCGCATCAAGGGCCTCAAGGATGCATGTGGCGCGTTATACCGATTGAGCACCCCACTGGAGTTCGACGCACCCGACAACCAGCCGGTGTCCCTGTGTTTTGTTTTACTGGTCCCTAAAGACGCGAACGAGCAGCACCTGCAAATCCTGGGTGAACTGGCGCAACTCTTTGGTGACGAAGCCATGCGCACGAAAATGCTCGGCACGGCCACCGTGCCCGAATTGATCGCGCTGATTGGCGCATGGACGACCTGAGTCACGTATCGGTCGAGGCGTTGTTCCGCGACATGTCGGAACAACTCGACCTGCAATGGGTGGCGGGACACAAAGGTGGTCACCGCACACTCTCGTCGGAAACCATACAAAAACCCACGCTGGCCCTGATCGGCCATCTGAATTTCGTCCATCCCAATCGCGTACAGGTATTGGGATGTGCCGAAATGGATTACCTGCGCAACTTGCCTGATCCCGAGTTGAAAGACGCCATCGATCATCTGTTTTCAACCGAACTCGCTGCCATCATTATTTCCAACGGCGAAACGGTTCCGGCAGCCTTGAACGACAATGCCGAACGGACCGAAACTCCCCTGTTCACCTCTTCACTGGCCAGCCCGGTCCTGATGTCCTATCTGGGGCACTATCTGACGCAACGCCTGGCCGAGGCCACTTCGATTCACGGTGTATTTCTCGAGGTGCTGGGTACCGGCGTGCTCATCAAAGGGAACGCCGGAGTAGGCAAAAGCGAACTGGCGCTGGAACTCATCACACGCGGTCATCGTCTGGTCGCTGACGATGTGGTCGAACTCAAACACGTCGCGCCCAAAACCCTGGAAGGCTGCTGTCCGGCATTGATCCGCGATTTTCTGGAAGTACGCGGCCTGGGCATACTCAATATCCGCTACCTGTTCGGCGAAACCTCGGTCAAGCGGCAAAAGAACCTCAAACTCATCGTCGAACTGGTGCATCCGCACGAAGTCGGTGAAACCGGCCTCAACCGGCTCGACATGGTGGCATCGACCGTTCCCATCCTCGGCGTGGACATTCCCAAGGTGCGCATTCCGGTCGCTGCAGGCCGCAACCTGGCTGTCCTGGTCGAGGTCGCAGTACGCAATCACATTCTCAAAAGCCGGGGCATCAATCCGGTCGAACAGTTCATCAAGCGCCAGCAGGCGGCCATAGACGGGAACAGCTAAGTGCAGATCGTTCTGGTTTCTGGTTTATCCGGCTCGGGCAAAAGCATCGCCATCGCGGTACTGGAAGATATTGGCTATTACTGCGTCGACAATCTGCCGCTGGCCATGCTGCAACCTCTGGCTGACTACCTGACGAACGCCGGCCATACCCGTATCGCTATTGCCATCGACGCACGCAGCAGCGCCAGCTTTTCCCAACTGCCAGACATCGTAGAAGCCCTTCGCGGCCAGGGCGCGGATCTGCGGATGGTTTTTCTCGAAGCGAAAACGCTGACGCTGGTGCGACGCTTTTCCGAAACACGGCGGCGCCATCCGCTTTCCAGCGACACGGTTTCACTGCAGGAAGCGATTCAACTCGAACGCGAAATGCTGGCTGATGTTGCGCCACTGGCTCATCGAATTGACACCAGCGACCTGTCCGCTGCAGCCCTGCGACTCTGGATCAAGGACCTGATCAACCAGGATCGTTCGCGCATCACCCTGCTGTTCGAATCGTTCGGTTTCAAGCACGGCATTCCACTCGATGCCGATCTGGTGTTCGATGTGCGCTGCCTGCCCAACCCGCATTACGTCGCCGAGTTGCGCCCGCTCACCGGTCGCGACCAGCCGGTCAAGGACTATCTGGAAGCCAGTCCCAACGCGATGGCGCTTCTCGCCGACATCCGCGGCTTCGTCGAAAACTGGCTGCCCTGTTTCATCCGCGACCACCGCGCCTACCTGACGGTGGCCATTGGCTGCACCGGCGGCCAGCATCGCAGCGTGTATTTTGCCGAAACACTGGCGGTCGCTTTCCGGGAGCGCGAGCAGGTGCTGGTACGGCATCGCGAGTTGTCCTGATGGTGCGGGCAGGCGATGCGGGCGTGCTGCTCGCCGGAACGGGCCTCGTAATCATGCTGGCCGTGTATGCCTGGGGCGGCGACCGCGGCGAGACCGTCATCATCCGCGCAGCCGGCAAGGTAGTGGAAACCACCTCGCTCGCCCAAACCCGCGTGGTCTCGGTCAGTGGCCCGCTTGGTCCCACCCGGATCGAAATCGAACCTGGCCGCGCCCGTGTCGCGCGCGACCCCTCGCCGCGCCAATTGTGCGTCAAACAGGGCTGGCTCACGCAGTCCGGCCAGGCAGCACTCTGCCTGCCCAATCAGGTGAGCCTCGAAATCCGTGGCCACACCGTTGCTTATGACACACTCGGTTATTGAGTTTCCGGTTAGTGCCGACGACCGCCGCATTGCGCGGCTGGCGGCGCTGGCGATCGGCCTCACGCTTGCCGAGGCGGCGCTCCCCAGCCCGATTCCCGGCGTCAAACCCGGGCTCGCCAATATCGTCGTGCTGCTGGTCCTGCTGCAAGCTGGCTGGCGTGCAGCGGCCTGGGTCTCGGGGCTGCGCGTACTGGCCGGTGCCATTCTGCTGGGCAGTCTGTTCGCACCGGGTTTCTGGCTGTCTGCCGCTGGTGCATGCACCAGCCTGATGGTATTGGCACTGGCCCGTTATCTGCCCAGCCAACATTTCGGACCCATCAGTCTGTCCATTCTGGCAGCATTTGGGCACATTGGCGGGCAACTCGCGCTGGCTGGCTGGTGGCTGTTACCCGGTGCGGCAATCATCGGATTATTGCCAGTGTTTGCCGCCGCCGCCCTGATATTCGGTGCCGTCAACGGCGTCGTTGTCGCGCGGCTGCTTGCTCCCGCGACGTCTGCAAACGAACAGCCCCAGGAATCATAGCAAGCGGCTGTTCGCAATAGGCAAACAACGCACGGTGGATTATTGATGCCATCCAAGCGACAATTCGTGCCATGAACCTGCCCCCCAATACCGTTACCCTGGCGCTGTCCGGCGCCTCAGGCATGGCCTATGGCCTGCGTCTGCTCGAATGCCTGCTGGCCGCCAATGTGCAGGTTTACCTGCTGGTTTCACAGGCCGCACATATCGTTGCCAAACAGGAACTGGGGGTGGCCTTGCCGGCGCGCCCGATGGATCTTGAAAAGCAGTTGTCCGAGTCGCTGCGCGCACATGACGGCCAACTGCGTGTATTCAGCCGTGAAGACTGGAATGCGCCGGTCGCTTCCGGCTCCAATCCGGCCGATGCGATGGTGGTGTGCCCATGCTCGATGGGCACGCTTGCCGCGATTGCGCATGGCCTGTCCGATAATCTCATTGAGCGCGCCGCCGACGTGATGCTGAAAGAGCAGCGCAAGCTGATTCTGGTGCCGCGTGAAGCGCCCTTTTCCACGCTGCATCTGGAAAACATGCTGAAGCTGTCGAAAATGAACGCGGTGATCCTGGCAGCCAATCCCGGCTTTTATCACCAGCCGCAAAGCATCGAGGACATCATCGACTTCATCGTTGCACGCATCCTCGACCAGCTGGGCATCCAGCACACGCTGATGGCACGCTGGGGTGAAAGCCGATGAATCGCACCATTCCCTTGTTTCCGCTCAATACCGTGGTCTTCCCCGGCGGCGTGCAGCCGCTGCGGATCTTTGAACAGCGCTACCTGACAATGATCAAGCAGGCCATTGCCGACAATACCCCATTCGGCATCTGTGCCATCCGCGAAGGCACCGAGACCGGCAGCCCCGCCCTGCCCTACACGATCGGCACGCTTGTTCACGTCACTGACTGGGACATGCCGCAAAACGGCATCCTGCATATCGACACGCTCGCGCAGGAACGTTTCGTCATCCGCAACACCCAGACCGATTCCAGCGGCCTGATCATGGGCACCGTTGAGTCGGTCAGCCCGGAGCCTGCCGTGGTCATCCCCGACGACCTCGAACTCGCCGTCGAAATCCTGCGTCACATCATCGACGAATATGGCAACGCGCATTTCCCAGCGCCGCACGCATTCGATAACGCCGTGTGGGTGGGATATCGCCTGTCCGAAGTGCTGCCGCTCAAACTCAGCATCAAGCAGGACCTGCTGGAAATGAACGACAGCGTAATGCGCCTGCGCATCCTCACTGAATTCCTCAAGAAACAGGTCAACTGATGGCGCGCTTTTATCCTGCACTCGAAGCGAAACACCGCGGCTTTATCGCTGTGCAAAAACTGTTTTTTACCGCAACCGGAACCAGCGACAGCCGGCTCAACCTGTCGCCCAAGGGAATGAACAGCCTGCGTGTGCTCTCGGACAGTCGCGTCGCCTATCTCGACCTCACCGGCAGCGGCAACGAAACCGCCGCCCACCTGAAACACGACGGCCGCATGACGATGATGTGGTGCAGCTTCGATGCCGATCCGCTGATCCTGCGCCTGTATGGACGCGGGCGCGTCGTGCGCCGGCAGGATGCAGAATGGGCCGAATTGCGCCCTCACTTCGCGGCACTCCCCGGCGAACGCCAGATCATCGTGCTCGATATCAACGCAGTGCAGACCTCGTGCGGCTATGCCGTGCCGACGTATACCTACATTGGTGAACGCGACACCCTGGCGCGCTGGGCCGAGAAAAAAGGCGCAGTGGGTTTACTGGATTACTGGCGCGAAAAAAACCAGGTCAGCATCGACGGCCTGCCCACTGACCTGCTGGAGGACACACCATGAAACGGATAGTGATTCCATTTGCAATGATCCTGACCGCCTGCGACCCCACGCCGCCGCCGCAACCTGAAACCGCACGTGCCTCCAACCCGGTATTTGAAACGCAGATTCAGGCGGTGGAAAAAGCCCGTGCGGTGGAAGGGCAGATGATGGAGGCCGCCGAAGCGCAGCGGAAACAGATGGAGGAGGCCGCGCAGTAACAGTAGCAGTAGCATGCATCCTTTGATTATCTGGATAACTGTCTTACACTTTTGTTACGTTATTGGCGGTTAAACCCAAAATACGCATTCAGATCATTGTAAATGTCGGTTTTCTTTACACACCCAACCTGATGGGCGCATATATTGTCAATATAAACAACGCGCTATGTTTTCGGCACACTAATTGCATACTTTTTACCGGGTCTGTCAGTTAGACTTGAACTAGTAAGTTACTAATTAATAATTCTGGAGTGAGGAACAAATGAAATTACACGCATTAGCCTTGATTGCAGGTCTGGCGATGACTGGTAGCACATACGCGGTCACCCTCAGTCCTGGGTACTCCGGAGATATTTCGGGAGACATAAACCAGACGAGCAGCTTTGGCGCGGGAGAAACATACGTTGATGCCTTCTCCGTGATGGCCTCCGGCCCAATCAACCATAGCCTGACATTTAACATCAACACGAACCTGTATGCAGGATCGGGCGTTTCCGACGTCCCCCTTGACCTGACATTTGGCTCTTTCACTGTTAGTGTTCTCAATATCAGCGGCCTCAGCGCGCAGATCCTTGACAGCAGTAACAACCTCTACGCGAGTTTCATGTCAAACGGTGATGCGGATCATCTGACGCTTCCCGGCGGTTCCTACTTTACCGCTGGCAATTACACGCTCAAGATCGGGGGCACTGCAACCGGTAGCTCGGGTGGCATGTATACCGTTGCCGCCGTCACCGTCCCAGTCCCCGAACCCGAAACTTGGGCGATGCTGCTGGTCGGCCTGGGCCTGGTTGGCTATCGCCTGCGCCAGAAGAACCGCGCTGCCAAACAAGCCTTGGGCGCCTGAGTCGGTTTTCTTTACACACTCAAACGCCGGCTCTTTGCCGGCGTTTTTTATGCCTGTTTCAGCACGGCCCACACATTGGTCGGCGCTTAATGCATCAATCCCCCAGAATTCTGATAGCCACTTATGGCACCGCAATCAGACGCTGCACCACGGCTCCGGCCAGCATCAAGCCAAACAGCGGCGGCATATAGCTGATGGTGCCGTTGACCGCACGATCACGGCCACGGCCTTCGACCGGCTGCGGTGGCAGCGGTGCACGCCCCGGCTCATCGGAAAATACCGTCAGCACGCCTTTGGGAATCCCCCTCTTGCGTAGCCGCTTGCGCATCACCGAAGCAAGCGGGCACATCGAGGTTTTCGCGATGTCGGCGATCCGGATGCGGGTGGGATCGAGCTTGTTGCCCGCGCACATGCTGGAGGCCACGCGTAAGCCGCGCTCGACGCTGCTGTCGACCAGCGCAACCTTGCAGTTGAGCGAATCGATACAATCGAT
>JANJUT010000209.1 GCA_024710445.1 Thiobacillus sp. | reverse complement strand
ACAGCCGCGCCGTCGCCTGCACCAGCTCCCAGCCCTTGAAGCTTTCACCGCGCAGCTTCTTCTTCTCCGCCGACGTCATGTTGGGGTAGTGCTTCACCACATAGTCGTGCGCCGCCAGCAGAAAGCCGCCGGTGCCGCAGGCCGGATCGGAGATCGTCTCGCCCGGCCTGGGCGCCATGGCATCGACAATCGCCTGGATCAGCGGGCGCGGCGTGAAGTACTGGCCCGCGCCGGACATGGTGTCCTGCGCGTTCTTCTCCAGCAGGCCCTCGTAGGCGTCGCCCTTCACGTCGGCGCTCATCGACACCCAGGTTTCCTTGTCGATCAGATCCACGATCAGGCGCCGCAGCTTGGCCGGGTCCTGGAACTTGTTCTGCGACTTGGTGAAGATCAGGCCGAGCAAGCCTTTCTGCTTGCCCAATTCCTCCAGCGTGTGGCGGTAATGGTCGAACAGCTCGTCGCCGTCCTTCTTCACCAGGCTCGGCCAGTCGTAGCCGACTGGCACCGGGCTCTTCTGGCTATAAGGCGGCCGGCTGCGCTCGTCGGCCATCTTCAGGAACAGAAAATAGGTGAGCTGTTCGACGTAGTCGCCGTAGCTCATGCCGTCGTCGCGCAGGACGTTGCAGTAGTTCCAGAGTTTTTGGACGATGGTGTGGGTATTCAAGCTTTACTCCAAACGTGCCAGTGCACGCAGTTTGTCTTCAAGGTCCGGCAGGCGCTCCTGGCTGGCCGCGTCCCCCGGTAAATGTCCTGGCAGCGCATCGATAAAGGCGGGCGTGGTAAGCAAACCGGCGACCCGCTCGCGCAGATACGCCCGCAACTCGGCATTGCTCGACCGGCATTCGTCGACCAGGCTGTCCCGCCCGTCGATCACAGCCAGGAAATCACCCAGATCGTGGCTGAACAAATAATCACCCCTGCCACGTCCGGAAAAAGCCTCCAGTTTGGTGGCCAGAAAAACCGGCGCCGCCACCAGGCGGATCACCGTACCGCCTGGCAAGGTCAGGGGCTCGGCGGTATCGAGCGCCAACGGGTACCAGGGATTGGAAAAACCGAGAATGCCTTCCAGCGCCGGCATGACATCCACCGCCACGCCGCCCACACGCCAACGGCAGATCGGCGCATCCGGGCTCATGTCATGCGCGAATCCCCGCGTAACCAGGGTGTTCTCGACACGATGGTAGTCCGCCAGCGTCAGCGCCTGAACCAGCAGATCGACATCCTCCGTGGGGCGGATCGCCGGCATGGCCGGGTCGGTAATCAGCAAGCCTGCGACCGCACCGCCGACGAACACCAGTTCGCCCAGCAGATCGTCGTCCAGCCGCTGGGCGACCGATTCCAGCATCAGCACATTGATGTCGTTGGGATTCATCCCGCCAGCCGCTCGTCCAGCAGCGGCAGCGCCAGGGCCCGCTCGCGCGGGCTGCCGCCGCGCACCGCGACGAACAGCACCAGCAATTCATAAAGCGCAGGGTTGCGCCCCGCGGCCTCGGGCACCGTGGGGTAAAGCGGATAAAACGCCTCGCCGCGCGCCGTTCCGTTCTTGTGCGGCCACACCGGCGCGGGTTCGTTGGGCTGCACGATCTTGTCAGCCAGCGGCGCCGCCGCGTAGCCCGTCGGCATCCCCCGCGACATGCCGCCACGGGTAGCGGGAAAGGCATAGCGCGCCCCGTTCAGCACGAACTGGCGCAAGGCCTCACGCACCACCGTTGCCTTCCCGGCCTGGTCCTTGCGCGCCAACTGGGCAAGTACCGCCCGCTCCACCCCCGCGTGGATTTCCGAAGCCGTCAGGCTCAACTCCGACGCCAGCACGGCATAGGTTGGCGCTGCCCCCTTTTCAATCGACAACCGCAACAGAACCACCAGATCCTGGGGACGGAGCACTACCTGAGGGTTGGATTTGGCTTTTTGCATGACTATTCATTCTCTATTCGCGAATAGAGAATGTAGTTCGTACTAGATTGAATGTAAATGAATAAAAGTGCCGCACATTGTCACAGCACGCCCCGGCCGATTGAAAGCGCTAACCAGCGGGCAATTGAAGCCGGCTTGGTTCATCAGAGGGCCGTCACCGCATCCAGCATCGCCTTTTCCGGCCACAGGCATTTTCCGTAAACCGTCGTCGGCCGCTCGTTGAGCCAGCAGGAGACCTTAAGCGGATCCATATCCATCACGTTCGGCACCCGATACAGCCACGCCTCCAGATCCTGCTTCGCCACCCGCAAGGAACCCTGCACCGAACGGTCAGTGGCCGTGTCGAAACGCATCGGACCGATGGACAATTCGGCCTTCTTGATCTGTACATCGGCGCAGCCACCTAGCGCCAGCGTCGCCAGATAAAGCGGCCGGAACCAGCGCTCGCCCAGCGCTGCGAAATCCTCCTTGCGCAGCCCGGGAACAAACAGCACATAGCGCGTGGCATCGTGGCAGAACATCACACACTGACGACGATCCATGCTGAACAGATGGCCGTGCCAGCTGCCGAGCGGGCTGGCCTCCTCAAGCGGCACCGGCGAGACGCCAGTCAGTTTGGTAGCGAGCTTCTGAGAGCAATGAAGGATCATGCCGCGATCTGGATCAGCGGGCGCGGCGTGAAATACTGGCCCGCGCCGGACTTGGTGTCTTGCGCGTTCTTCTCCAGCAAGCCCTCGTAGGCGTCGCCCTTCACGTCGGCGCTCATCGACACCCAGGTTTCCTTGTCGATCAGGTCCACGATCAGCCGCCGCAGCTTGGCCGGGTCCTGGAACTTGTTCTGCGACTTGGTGAAGATCAGGCCGAGCAAGCC